>JBEEGY010000056.1:0-2845 GCA_041167145.1 Verrucomicrobiota bacterium | reverse complement strand
ACACTGGCAGGTGTGGGCCAGCCAACACACTCGTATTAAACCGTAGAACATTTCTCCCGCAGTAGCGGATGGGCGTCGAAATTTTCGCTGCGGAGATTCTCGCGCGCCAGTTGCATAAATCCGGCAGAAGCTTGAATCGCGTTTGAATATTGCAACGAAAATTACTCAGGATTCTACAAACGGAGGGAGTGATTTATGGCCAGAGGAAGCAAAAAGAAATACACATCGAAACAAAAACGAATAGCCGAGCACATCGAAGAGGGTTACGAGAAACACGGCGTAAGCAAAAAGGAAGCGGAGAAACGCGCCTGGGCGACGGTGAACAAATCCGACAAGGGCGGAAAGAAAAGCGGCAGTGGTCGCGGCAAAAAACAAAACAAATCGCCGATGCGCAAAGGTGGACGCGCGCGCAAAAAACATTAGGCCGTCCTGTCGATCTTAGGACGGGGGGGTTACCTAGCCGCCCCGTTCATTTATGCCGGCCAAGAATAAAAATCTGCACGGCAGCGCGCCGGACAAATGCGAGACGGTGATGTTGATTGTCGACGTCATCAACGATCTTAATTTCCCGGAAGCGAATCAGCTGATGCGCTATGCGCCGGCCATGGCGCGCAGGATCGCAAAGTTAAAAGTCCGAGCGAAACACGCGAAAGTTCCAGCGATTTACGTGAACGACAACTTCGGGCGTTGGCGCTCGGATTTGAGCCGGCTGGTCGAGCACTGTCGCAAAGGCAAAGGACGGGAGATTGTCGATCTTCTGCGGCCAGAGGAAGACGATTACTTCGTCCTCAAGCCGAAGCACTCCGGTTTTTTCTCGTCCACGCTTGAAACGCTGCTGCGCTATCTTGGTGCGAAAACGCTCATCATCACCGGCATTGCCGGAAATTATTGCGTCCTGTTTACCGCGAACGATGCCTACCTGCGCGACTACAAACTGATCGTGCCGTCCGATTGCACGGTCTCAAACACGGCGAAGGAGAATCGCGACGCGCTCAAGCTCATGCGAAATTATCTGAAGGCCGACGTAAAACCGTCCGCGAAATTGAGACTATCGTGCGTGTGCAAGAAATAACATCGGCGTAATTAAAAGAGGCGACGGACTTCTCCCGCTTGCGCGCAAAACCTTCGCATGGCATAAGACACGCTCGCGCGGTTTGAAATGGCCCGCGCAGGATCGACATCGTACCATGCCGACAGTCTCACCTCCTTCCCGCGACGCCGCTGTCGAAGCGAGCGTTTTTTGGTTTCGTTTCCGAAAAGAGATCACCGCGGTGCTCATCGTGGCGATCCTCGCCATGGCAGGTTACACCGGATATGGCATTTACTCGGACCGGCGCAATGCTTCGGCGGCCCGCTCGCTCGCGAGCGCGAAAACCGCGCAAGATTATCAACAGTTGATCGAGCGTTATCCGAACACGCCGGCCGGCGCGTCCGCCTACATCTTGCTCGCGGAAACGCAGCGCAAGGACAAGAAATTGGTCGAAGCCAACGCGTCGCTGCAAACCTTCATCAACAAATACCCGCAACACGAGCTGGCGGCTACCGCGCAAATGGCCATCGCCACCAATCTCGAATCCATGGGAAAAGGCGATGAGGCACTTTCCAAGTATCAACAGATCGCCGCGTCGTATCCGAAGAACTATATCGCGCCCTTCGCGCTGCTCGCGCAAGTCGAGCTGTTAAAAACGAAGGGTCGAATTGACGAGGCGCGTCGTGTTTGCGAGCAAATCATGACGAATTATCGAGGGAGCATTGTGGAGGGCGAGGCGCGCCAGCAATTGCGTTCGCTTCGGCCGAGCGGAAAGACGGAAACCGGAGCAAGATCGACAATTGTTCCTCCTACGGGGGCGCAGCCGCCGGCTCCGATCGCCAGCCCCCCGCCGAAACCAAAACCGTAATTTTTGGAGGGCGCCGCACTGTCGGCGCTGCAGTTGTCTTAAAGGACACGACAGCGCGTGTCCCTCCAGGCAATTAGCGCTTCGAGAATTGGAAACGTTTGCGCGCGCCCGGTTGCCCGGATTTCTTCCGCTCTTTCATGCGCGGATCGCGGCGAAGCAAACCTTCCGCCTTGAGCGTGGCGCGCAAATTCGCATCGACCTGGAGAAGTGCGCGCGAGATTGCGAGCCGCACCGCGCCAGCCTGGCCAGCGGCGCCGCCGCCGGTGGCGTTGATGGAGAGATCGTACGCGTTGACTACTTTGGCGGTTTGAAGCGGCTGCAGCACGGTATTCTGCAACGGCGGGGTGGGAAAGTAATCCTCAAAGCTGCGACCGTTGATGTCGATCTTCCCGCTGCCCGGTGTCATGCGGATGCGCGCGACCGAAGTCTTGCGGCGGCCGGTTGCGATGAATTCCTCAGTCTTTGCCATGTTCAGCTCCGATTATTTCAGTAAAACCGCCTGCGGTTGCTGGGCTGCGTGCGGATGCGATTCGCCGCAGTAAACTTTCAACTTCGTGTAAACAGCGCGACCAAGGCGATTGTGCGGAATCATTCCACGCACGGCTCGCTCGACCAGCAATTCCGGATGTCGCGCACGTCGGGATCCCACGTTTTCCGATTTGTGGCCACCGACGAAACCAGAGAAACTCATGTAGCTCTTTTGCTCTTCCTTCTTGCCGGTCACTCGTACCTTTTCGGCATTAATCACGATCACGAAATCGCCGGTGTCGACGTGCGGAGTGAAAACAACTTTCTCTTTGCCGCGCAGAAGGTTGGCGGCTTTGACCGCGACCTGGCCCAGTACCTGGTCTTTCGCATCGATGATCCACCACTTGCGCGGGATTTCGGAAGCTTTGGCTGAAAACGTTTTCATCGAGGGGTGAAAAAGGTTCGGAAACTAAGAGAGG
>JBEEGY010000055.1:0-2634 GCA_041167145.1 Verrucomicrobiota bacterium | reverse complement strand
ATCCCGGTAATCGCGGTGGTCGACACGAATTGTTCACCGGAAGGAATCGATTACGTAATCCCCGGAAACGATGACGCCCTGCGCGCTGTGCGTCTGTTCGCGGCACGCATCGCGGACGCCGTGATGGAAGGCCAACAAATGTTGACCGAAGGCGGCGCTACCGACGAAGGGCCGGCCGGAGAAGAAAAACCGCCGGTCGCAGCGCCCAGCGATACTGTAAGCGTAGCTCCCCAGGCCGCGGTTGAGACCGGAGAGCCGGTAAAAGAATCCGCGTCGCCGGAACCCAGCGCTGAACCAATCAGTGCTCAACCTGGCGAAACTGCTCGGCAAGACGAACCCGCAAACGAGAATGCGGAGGTCGTCGCCGCAAGTTAGAATTAAGGCAATATCAAACGCCTCGGCGAGCGCAGCCTCAAAAGCGGAACCTCCGCCGGGCTGCGCCTTTTCATGAGTTGTGTAGCACAGACTTCAATCTGTGGCTTCAATAACCAGGAACCACAGACTGAAATCTGTGCCACCAGCTAGGGAGAAATAAGGAATCATGGCAGAAATAAACGCAGCCGCAATTAAGGCGCTGCGCGAAAAAACGGGCGCCGGAATGATGGACTGTAAGAAGGCCATCACCGAAGCCGAAGGCAACGAAGAGCGGGCGATTGAGATTCTGCGCGAGCGCGGGTTGGCGTCGGCCAAGAAGAAAGAAGGCCGCGTGGCCGCCGAGGGCGTCGTCGCCTCTTACATACACATGGGCGGCAAAGTCGGCGTGTTGGTGGAAGTGAACTGCGAGACCGATTTCGCCGCCCGCAGCCCCGAGTTTCAGCAGTTGGTGAAAGACATCGCCATGCACATCGCCGCGGCCGAGCCCCGTCACGTCTCGCGCGCAGAGGTGGCGCCGGAAACTTTGGACAAAGAGCGAGAGATCGCGCGGGCCCAGGCGAAGAACGATCCCAAAAACGCAACCAAGCCGGATCAGGTCATCGACAAGATCGTCGAAGGCCGGCTGAACAAGTTCTATGAAGAGTTCGTTTTGCTGGACCAGCCATTTATCAAGGATCCGGCCCGGACAGTCGGCGAACTCGTCACGGACAAGATCGCCCAAACCGGCGAGACGATTACTGTTCGAAGATTCGCTCGCTACAAGATGGGCGAAGGCCTGACCCGGCGCGAAGACGACTTTGGCGACGAGGTCGCGAAACTCGCCGGAAGTTAATTCACGATCTCGTTCTTCTTTGCGTCTTTGCGTCTTTGCGAGATCCAATCTCACGCAAAGGCGCCAAGCTCGCAAAGTTAGACCACTTTTCAGAATGAGCACCGAACTCGATAATCAACCCGCTTACCGCCGCGTTCTGCTGAAGATTTCCGGCGAGGCGCTGATGGGCGAGCAGAGCTTCGGCATCGATGTGGATATCGCGCGCTCCGTGGCCGCGGAGATCAAGCAGGTACACGACCTCGGCATTCAGATCGCGGTGGTGGTCGGCGGCGGCAATATCTTTCGTGGGCTTTCCAAAAGCGCCGGCGACATGGACCGCTCGTCCGCTGACTATATCGGCATGCTGGCGACCGTGATGAACGCCGTCGTGTTGCAGGATGCTTTGGAAAAAACCGGCATTCAGACGCGCGTGCTCTCAGCGATTCACATTCCCCAACTTGCTGAACCGTTCATTCGCCGGCGTGCTATCCGTCATTTGGAAAAAGGCCGGATGGTGATCTTCGCAGCCGGGACCGGCAATCCTTTCTTCTCGACTGACTCGGCTGCGGCCCTGCGCGCTCTAGAGATCAAGGCCGAGGTAATTTTGAAGGCGACCAAGGTAGACGGTGTGTACTCAGCCGATCCCATGACCAATCCTGAGGCAACGCGATTTGACTGCATCACCTATCAGGAAGTTTTGGAGAAGCAGTTGAAAGTGATGGATGCATCGGCAATTTCCTTGTGCATGGACAACAACCTCCCGATCGTAGTCTTCAACATGCGTACGACTGGAAACATCGCGCGCGCAGTTGCCAACGCTTCGGGCATAGGGACGCGCGTTTGTTTGCAACGACCCTAGCGTTGACGCTTGACTAGACCCGGCGTTTTGTCTATTCACGGTTAACGATATCTGATTTCACGGCTTCCTACGGAGTTCGTCATGAGCGAAAAAGACGTCATCAAAGAAACCAAGCCGCGCATGGATGCGGCGATCGAAGACGTGCGCCGCAAGCTGTCCACGGTGCGCACCGGACGCGCGGCGGTAAGCCTGCTCGACGCCGTTATGGTTGACTATTACGGCACACCAACGCCGCTAAACCAGGTCGCTTCCGTGCATGCGCCCGAACCGCAGATGCTCACCGTGCAGCCGTGGGACCAGACGCAAGTGGCAAGTATTGAGAAGGCTATTCGGGTCGCGGATCTTGGTCTGAATCCATCGAACGACGGCAAGCTGGTGCGGATTCCCATTCCGCCGCTTACCGAAGAACGCCGCAAGCAACTCGCCAAGCAGGTTCATGAAATCGCCGAGGAACATCGCACCGCCATTCGCAACATCCGCCGCGATGAGAACGATAAGCTGAAGAAGATGCTCAAGGATAAAACGATTTCCGAGGATGCCGAACGCGCCGGCCTGGACGAAGTGCAAAAACTCACCGACTCGTACATCT
>JBEEGY010000054.1:0-3211 GCA_041167145.1 Verrucomicrobiota bacterium | reverse complement strand
CGCAAGCCGCGCAGCACCTGCCACGTGCCGTAGATGTAATTAACACCCCAACGTCCATACCACGAACCATCGTGGTCCTGCGTGTCGATTAGATACTTCAGCGCGCGGCGCACCGACGGATGATTACGATCGAAATCGATGTAGCCGAAAAGCTCGAGCGTGCGCGCGGTCAGGTCGCTGCAGGTTGGATCGAGAATCGCGTTGTGGTCGGCGAACGGCATATCCTCGAGCCATTCGGTCGTCACGTTCTTGTCGAACGCCGCCCAGCCGCCGTCCCGGCATTGAAAACTCAACTGCCAGTCAAGAGCGCGCGAAAATAATTTGTCGAGCGCCGGTCGATCTGGCGGCTTCACCAGCCGCAGCGCCATCAAGACCATGGCAGTGTCGTCTGTGTCCGGATAATAAACGTTGTTGTATTCGAACGCCCAGCCGCTCGCTTCCGGATGCGAATTGTTCTTCGCCCAATCGCCGCGGACGCGCACTTCTTTGCTTACCAACCAATCAGCCCCCTTTTGCAGCGCGGGATGATCGGCCGGCACGCCGGATTCCGCCAGCGAGATAATGTTAATGGCAGTGTCCCACACCGGCGAGAGACAGGGTTGAATTCGAAAATCGTCCGCGTCATCGACAAAAAGGCCGGCGAAATCCTGCTCCGCTTTTTTGTAAACGGGATGCGCTCTCGAATAACCGAGTACGCGCAAGGCGATCATGGAATTGAGCATGGCCGGAAAGACCGTGGCCAAACCGTCGCTCCCTTCGCCGATTCGATCTACCATCCAGCGTTCGGCCTCTTCCAAGGCGCGCTGCCGCATCGGACGTAAGCGCAGCGGGTGCATCGCCTTCAAAACCTCATCAGCCGTGAGGAAGAAATTGCGCCAGCTAAAAAAACGTTCGTCGCGCGGCAAACGAAAATCCTTGTGCTCAGTGCCGAGCGGATAAAGCTCGTGCAATTGTTTCAGGCCAGGGAGCTCACGCGTCGGCTTGAAATGATTGATGACAGAAAGCGGCACCAGCATGGCGCGGCTCCACGAAGACATCTTGTAAATGTGGAACGGCGCCCACGTCGGTAAGAGCACCATCTCGACCGGAATAGTGGGCATATATTTCCAGGGAAACTGCCCGAGCAAAGCGAGATAAAGCTTACTGAAGGTGTTCATGGCGGGGATGCCGCCGAGCCGCAGAATATCGGCGCGCGCTTCCTGCATGAACGGCAGATCGGGCGAATAACCGGCGAGCTTCAGCGCGAAATACGCTTTGACCGACGCGTTGATCTCGCTCGAGCCGCCATGATAAATATTCCAGCCGCCATCCGGCAGTTGGCGCTTTAAAATATGACGCACGCAACGCAGCTGCGTTTGCTCGTCCACTTCGCCGACCCAATGCATGAAGAGAATGAAATCGGAGCAAAGCGTGCTATCGACCAGTAACTCGCCGCACCAATGGCCGTCGCCGTGTTGCTGACGCAACAAGTTTTCCTGCGCCCGGGTGATCGCGCTCGAGATTTCGGCGTCGGCCGAGGAATAGGACTCGCCTTCTTGTGGTCTTGCCGTTGGCAATGAGATCACATCAGCGGTCTTCATGGTTGAGATGTTGATAGGTTGAGCGGTTGAGAAGACAAAGTCACGACGACAGTTGCGTCTTTCGCAGAGCATTCAACTGGCGTGAAATCGACTCAATCCGATCCCGCAAGGTCGATTCCTCTTCTGCGGAGAGAAACTCAAGATCGACAGCCAATATCAACAAACAAGCGAGTTCCATCAATGATCCATAAGCGATCTGCGAAAAGTGCGCTTGATCGCGCCGACTTGTACGAGAAGATCCTTCCGCAAGATTGGCAGCAACCGACAACACCGCGCGGTTTGCCTGCGATGTTAAACCATAGATTTCGGGGCGTGGAAACTGACGCGTCGCGGAATAAACGTTGCGGACTAGTTGTCGCGCGTCTTGCCAAACTCGCAGCTTCTCAAATGGATATGCGTGTCGCGCTTTCATTCCGCTCCTCTCAACCGCTCAACTACTCAATCAATCAATCGGCTTGCGCTGAGACCTCGGCGCGTTTGCCCGTGAGATGACCGTTGCCGCTACTGACGCCGTTGAACGCGAGAATTTCGCTGCCGCGGCCCGTCGGTTTCGGCTTCGCCCCGAAATTGAACTTAATATTCTTCCACGTGTCGCCGCGCTGCGCCTGGAGACCAAGGCTGGCCGTCGGCTCGTAGCCGCAATGGACCATGCAATTCTCACAGCGACTGTCGCGCGCCACGCCGTCGACCACGCCGTATTTGTCCCACTGCACTTTTTCGAGCAACTCCGCGTAAGTCGAATAGTGCGCGTCGGTCATCAGGTAACAGGGTCCTTTCCAGCCGCGAATGTTACGCGTCGGGATCGCCCAGGCCGAACAACTCAGGTCGCGTTTTCCGGCGAGAAACTCGAAATAGATAGGCGTGCCGAAAAGTGTGTAGTCATTCATCCACTTCTCGATCTTCTTGAACTTTTCAATCGTCATCTTGCGCGTGAGAAAGAAATTTTCCGGCTGCAAGTTGAGGCGCTTGATCATGTCCTTTTTGGCCGCGTCGTATTCATAACCGGGCGAAATGGTGTGACCGTCGACGCCGAGATCGGAAAGGTAATCGAACATCTGCTCGACCTCCTGCATGTCGGTCTCTTTGTAAATTGTCGTGTTGGTTGCGACCTGATAGCCGAGGATCTTCGCCATCTTGATCGCCAGAATGCATTCTTTGAAAACGCCCTCGCGCTCGACAATTAGGTCGTGGATACGCTCGAGACCATCGAGGTGCACATTCCAATACATCCATGTGCTGGGACCAATGGTCGGCTTCGCTGGATCTTTTGGTCCTTTGCGAACATCGGCTGCGTCTTTCTCACTGAGCAAACCGGCCGCGAGCAGCTCCCCAATTTTTTTCTCAACGAATTCCGGTTGGGCCGACAATCGCGAAGCGAGCCATTCGCGCATTTTTTTGCGCATAAACATGGCGTTGGTGCAGATGTATATGATGCGCTTTTGCGCGAGCAAACCCTTCACCAGTGCCTCGATTTGCGGATAAATTAGCGGCTCGCCTCCGCAAATTGAGACCATGGGCGCTTTGCACTCCACAGCTGCGCCCAAGCAATCCTCCAGGCTCATTATGTCTTTGAGCGAAGTAGAGTATTCGCGGATGCGCCCACAACCGGTACAGGTGAGGTTACATGTGTG
>JBEEGY010000053.1:0-5480 GCA_041167145.1 Verrucomicrobiota bacterium | reverse complement strand
GCCTGTCCGGGAAAGGCCAGCTGCCAGCGCATTAACATCATAAGAGAAAAGCCGAAGAACAGAAAGACAAGTCCGCAGAGGCCGTACTGAATGCCGATCATCTTGTGATCGGTCGAGAAAATGTACGTGCGCCACCAACCTAATTCGTGGTGCTCGTGGCTGGCGTCGTGGTGGTGTGGATCGAGATGTGTTTCGAGAGCAGTGGAAGCGTCCATTTCAGGAGAAAGTTATCGTTCCAATATCGAGAGGCAAATCGTCCTTGCAAAGCCCAAAATGTGAGGGGAAAGACGGTTGAGTTGTTGAGCAGCTCAACCTCTCAACCTCTCAACTCTTCCCCATGCGCGCTTGCCGTTCCATTTCACGCTGAATCATTCGTTCTCTGCTCCCTTCTCGCCACCGATACGAGTAGACGCTTATCCCGTGCGCGAGCAGACCAATCCCCCAACCAAATACCGACCACTTAAACCACAAATGATCGGGCGTGCGTATGAGGTTCAGGATGGCGAGAAAAACATTTACGAGCACGTAGATCATTAGATGCCGATAAAATGCGAGTCGCGCTTCCACGCGCGCGGCCGCGCGTCGATAAAGGATCTCGTTTTCCATGGCGCAATGTGAACATGTCGATCTTGCAATTGCCAGCGGAAATGACATCGAACATCAAACCGATGAAATGGCTCCTTCGTATTCTTGGTTCGCTCCGGTTTGTGATCGCGCCGCCTTTACACTCCTTCGGGCGTTGTTTTCTCATCCTCCAGTTGGACCTCGCGAAATCGCCGCAGGTTGTGCGTCTTTAAACTTTCCTCGAACAAATCGCGATTGATCGCTTGCGCGGCCGCCGCGCCTTGACCCGCCGCGATCACAATTTGGCAATTTGCCGGCGTCACGCAGCCGGCGGCGTACAGCTTCGGCACGCTCGTGCGCATGCAACTGTCCACCTCGATCTGGCCGTCACGGTCCAGCTTTGCACCGAGCTTTTCCGCCAGACCGGTGTGAAAAATATCGCCACGGGTCGTGAAGATGTAATCAATTTTCACCTTGCGCCCGCCCGCAAAGACAAGCGCGAGAATTTTATGACGCCGATGCTCCACGTCGGCAATCCGCTCCGTTTCCACCGGGATCTCGTACTCTTTGAGCCAGGCGGCGTGCTGCTTGTCCCAATGAATCGGTTCTCCGTTCGTCGCCACAATCACGCAAGGCGAGTAATGCAACATGCCGAGCGCGTACTCGACAGCCTCGTTGTTCGCGCCGCAGATCGCGATCCGTTTCCCGCGCACGCGGTAGCCGTCGCAATCTTTGCAGAAAAACATGCTGTGCCCGAGGCATTCCTTCACGCCCGGGATATCGGGCGGAATATGATAAATCCCGGTGGCGAGAAGCAACCGATCCGCGCGATATGTCGCCTTCTTTCCGCGAAGCACAAACGTCTCTTTGGCAAGATCGACATCTTCGATTTCGTCTTCGGCAAATTCGACCTCGTAACGCTCCGCCTGTTTTCGTCCGTATTTAAGAAGGTCCTCGCCATCCACGCCTTTGGGAAACCCGAGATAGTTTTCCACGCTCGGTTCCCACTTCGCCATAGAATGACCGGAATCGATCACAAGTGTGGCGCGTTGTGCGCGTCCCAAATAGATACCCGCGGAGAGACCGGCGACTCCCCCGCCGACGATAACGACCTCGCGAATTCCCGGCGGCTGCAAATCTTTTGCCTTAATCATAACAATAGCTCTGCATGCTGCACACGGATTCGCTTAGAGGCGACGTGTTGGATGTTGCGAGGTTGACGGGAATGTGTTGCTCGTGGGGAATCAGAACTCCGCGGGGCGACACGCCCGCCCCTGCACCAAATCATTCACCCTTCGCTTCCGGACTACTTTCGGTCAGGCTTTGCAGCGCATCGACCAGCGTCTCAAACGTAGCAATGTTAATCCCCGCGCCGTAATGGAATTGAGAGAGAATGTTGAGACCAATGTCCTTGTGTGGATCGGGCACAACTCTGATCACCGATCCCACCCGTTTCTCGGCCAAGGCGTCCATGATCTCGGCCACGTGCGACGCGGCGGCGGGATCCATCCATTCCAACCAGCGAAAATCCGTCAGCACCCGAAAACCCGGCTCGGCATCCTTGATAATCTCCCGCACGCGTTGAGCGGCCTGACCAACTTCTGCGACGGTCACGCGCCCAGCTGCGCCAATCACCAACAGACGCTTCGCTCGGTCGGCTTCTACTGAATACATAAGAGAAAGTTGCAGGCCCAGTTAATCGTTATCTGTTATTTGATAACCGTTAACCAATAACTGATTTCCCGCCAGGCATACCGCCCACGCGCACGCAGCCAACGAAATCCGAAATCATTTCTGTATGAGACAAAGTGCCGAGCTCTCAACTCTAAACGAATGCAAGTCCGGTCCGCCAACGGGACGGACTCGTCCGGCGGCGAGCTCGGATCAACCATCCGCTCTTCTGGAGGTTCGCCCCTCCGGCATCCACGGCCGCGGCGTCTACGCCACGCAATCCATTCGCGAGGGCGCACGCATCATCGAATACACCGGCAAACGAATGTCATGGGATGAAGCACCGAACGATCCCGACAATCCGCACACGTTCAACTTCGGACTCGAGAACGGGCAAGTGATCAATCCCGAGATCGACGGGAATGAAGCGCGCTGGATCAATCACTCTTGCGACCCAAACTGCGAAGCGATCGAGGAAGACGACCGCATTTTCATTTACGCCATGCGCGACATTCAGCCCGGTGAAGAACTTTTTTACGATTACGCCCTGGAACTGGACGAGCCGATCACGAAAGAACTCAAAGAAGAGTTCGGATGTCTGTGTGGTACTTCAATTTGCCGCGGGACAATGCTGTCGCCGAGCAAATAAAGCTGCGACGGTAGCAGTGAGCGACTGCGGGCAGTGAGCGAGTTTCAAGGAAGAGTCAGACTCTCCTAGCCTCCGCCTTTTTGCGCTTTCTCCGCCTGTATTTGCGTCGCTACGTCCTGCTGCATGCGCCGAATCCGCTGTGCCATAGGAGTCATCATTTGCATGGTTGCGGTCATCGACTCCTGCATAATGGCAGGCATTTTGTTGACCGTGGCCTGGCCGGCAGGAGTTTTGTAGAATGCCACCATGCCGTCCACTTCCCCCTGCGTAAGGGTCTTCTGGTACATCCGCACATGCATCGGCTCCAGCTTTTCCCATGTGAATTGCTCTTTCATCGCCCCCGTCACTTCGGAGCGGCATTGATCGAAAGTTTTTTGCACCTCGGGCGAGACAGACTGGCCTTGGGTGACCTGCTGCATCGCATTGTTCATTGCAGTATCCATTTGCGTCATCATCGTATCAACCATTTGACGAGCATGGGTGAGCTCGAACAACTGCTTGATCGACGCTTCGCTCGGAGGATTTCCCGCCCCTTTGGAGGCAGGCGAAGGAGAGTCAGCTGCGCCTACGACCGCGCAGCCCAGGGCAAGAACTACCAGGATTCGTTTTAGCATTCCGCTTTAGATTTGCTGAGCGGCAGGCGGCTCGCCTGCGAACTCACGCTGCTTTCTTCGCCTTCTTATTTACGATGATCCCCGGAAACTGCACCACGTCGGCCGTCGGCGCGTTTGTTCCGTTCTGCCCGAACGTCGACTCGAACGTCAATTTGCCAGTGGCGATCTCAGTGAGCGCGACATCGGCATGACCGAGCCCTGGCGAGAACTCCACGAGCGGACGATGTCCGATCATAAGCTGTCGAACGCGTCGTGAGACCATGTTCACCAAAATTTGCTGACTAGGAACCACTTCGGAAGCGGCTTTAACGAGTTCGGCTTTCATAATTTATGTACCTTCTGACTGACGTCTATTTCTAATGCCTACTTCTTCTGTAAGCTTGTCGCTCGTCACCCGTCATTTGCCGCTCTAAAAGCGGTGACGAAGAAAATAATTCCAAAAAGTCCGGAGCGTGAGGTTGTCCTTCCCGGAAATCGGTATCAGAGAAACGTGCTCTACTATCGTTCAGAAAAGGCAAAGCACCAGGTACTTCTTCGTATAAGTTAGCGGCTTATCGATGACCGATTTTACTGGCAACGCTGCCGCGGTTTCGTTTATGAGTGATCAGCTCTTCCTCGCGATGAAAAACCTGCTCTGCGCCGCCGTTCTCTTCGCAGTGTTCATTACTAACGCATCGGCCCGGATCGGCGAGAGCGAAGAGAAAATTCGGGCGCGCTACGGCGACTCCATTGGCGACATTCCCCCGGAAACGTTCGGGAATGGGCGCGGTTTTATGCAACCGGGCTATCTCGTAGGGGTGGCGTTCGTGGATGGGCTCAGCGACATGGAAATGTTTTCGAAAAACGACCAGTCGGAAATGAGCGCCAGTGAGATCGAGAATTTTTTAAAGGCCCAGGGCGCGGGTGAATGGAAACCCGAAGAAACCGGCAAACCAAATTGGAAACGCTGGCGTCGCGCGGACGGTGCGCTTGTTGCGCTCTACGACACCGCGCGACATTTCCTTTACATCAATTCAAAGAAATTCTTCGACGCCCAGCGTGCCAAGCTGGAAAAGTGAAAGACGTTCGCGCGTTCTGCCTTCTTTTACATGAGGGAAGAATGAGCCTGCGCGCCGCTACAAGTGCGCAGCCGACACGACCAATCTCATGGCCTTGGATTTAGTCTCCTTCGCCCCGCTGCGCTGCGTCCGCCGCCTTCGCCAAAGCATTTAGAACCTTAAAGAACCCTTGCGATTGTCCTCTGAACAAGCCGTCTGCGGTGAAGGCGTTCACGGCGCCCATTGCGCTTACGTGTGCCGCACCAGTCGGCCGAATGATTGAGCACGCGGGCAGGCTTGTGCTGATGAAGTCGCACGGTTCGGGCATGATCAAGTTGGCCTGCAAGTTTTCCGGCTGACCGGTATGGAGGTCCGTAAACGTAACCGTTGAATTGTTCACGGGATCAAAATCGGTCAACGGAGTCGCATTGCCCGCCTTATCCTGCCAGGTCTGAAAGTGCATGACTTCCGATCCGCCGATGCTGAGGATGATCTGAAGGACTTCCAGGTTAGTGGCCTTTTGCGCCATCCTCGCGTAAAGGCTGGTGCCGCCTTGCTCGATAAACGCAAAGTGAAATCCGGCCGTGAAGGCGATCGCCTTGATGTGATCACTGGGATTATTTGGGTCGTTACTACCAAGGTCGCTATTGTTTCGGGGAATTGCCGTGTGCAGTCCAGTGGCCAGACTAGGGACAGCGTCCGGGAACGTTGCGCCGAGGTCGGGATTGGTCGTGCTGCGGTAGCGGGTCCACCAGGTCGTATCCACCGTGAGCTGGGTAAGATTTGTTAGCCGCCCGATTTGCTGGGCGCCTGTGGCCTGACTACTCGGAAGAGTTCGAAACGCGTCGAAATTGACACCTTTCTCCCCTTTGGAGTGAAGATAGGCGTTGAGAAAGTTAACGTGGCTCTGTTCATCGTCCGTATTGTCGGAGATGTACTGGGGCT
>JBEEGY010000052.1:0-2646 GCA_041167145.1 Verrucomicrobiota bacterium | reverse complement strand
TTCGGACCTGACCGGTCTAGCGGATGAAGTCCGTTATTGGGGCCAAAGCCGACCTCCCGGTTGCGCGCCCGGACTTCTCAGTTTAACCCATGAGCGACATTGGCAGTTACCAACTTTAGTGCGCTCGATGCGGGTTTCTACCCCTATCCAAGCGCGCTTGAACCGTTACGATGCGGTCTCCTGAGCTTGGTGTCGGATATGCAGCGCCGCGATTTCGTCAAGCTACTAGGCGGTACTGCGGCGGTTTGGCCGCTCGCAGCGGGCGCACAGATGGGCAACAAGCTGCCGACCGTCGCGGTGCTCGGCGATCTCGCTTCGGTGTGGAATCCATGGACTGCTGCTTTCGCGGACCGAATGGGTGAACTTGGCTGGGTCGCAGGTCGCAACATTGCGATCGAGTATCGCTGGTCGGAAGGGCGTCAAGCGGCGGTCGCCGAGATTGCGGCGGAGTTCGTGCGGCAAAAGGTCGACGTAATTGTCACGTATGGAGGCGCCGTCACTATACTTAAGCAGGCGACTTCCATCTCTATCGTCTTTGCAATCGCGGTCGATCCGGTTGGCATCGGCCTCGTAGCGAGCCTTTCGCACCCTGGCGGCAACGTCACCGGACTGTCGATCCAAACGACAGATCTTGCCGGAAAGCGGCTCGAACTTTTCCGTGAACTGGTCCCCGGTCTCCGCCGCCTAGCGATCATTTTTGATGCGGGCTATCCGGCAGCCGTGCTGGCGAGCCGAGAGGTTCAGGCTGTGGCTCGCACATTTGGCCTTGAAGTCGCGCCACACGAGATACGGCGAGCGGAAGATATTGCACCCGTTTCGATCTTCTCAAAGACCAAGCGGATGCAGTTTATGTCGTTGAAGGCGCCCTCACTTCCGCTTTCAGCAAGCAATTCACAACGCTTGCGCTTACTGCGCACCTACCGATGATGTTCAACATCGGTAATACTGTGCAAGTCGGGGCTCTGATATCTTATGGACCAAACTTCCCGACTTTGTTCCGGCGTGCGGCCGATTTCGTCGACAAAATTCTACGTGGGGCGAAGCCCGGCGATCTGCCGGTCGAGCAGCCAACCAAATTTGATCTCGTCGTCAATCTCAAGACCGCCAGGGTGCTCGGCCTCACCCTTTCCGAATCGTTCCTGGCGCGCGCCGACGAGGTCATCGAATGAGTGCGTTCACTTCCGCTTTTGGCACCTTTGAGACATGCGGACCGGCTCAGAGAATGTCCGTTCAGAGGAGCAGACCGGAAGTTACCAATGTCCGGTCAAACCAACGCGACTGACCCAAACCGGTCTTTGTTTAAGCCTCCCGCGCATAGCGCGAGAGATGAGCCTTGAGCATCTCCAGCATATCGTCCCTGATTGGGTCGCGCGTTCCGCGAGTCCAGGCGGCCGCCAGCGGCAACTTGTTCATATCGGATGCCGCAAGCCGGACGTAGCGAACACCACGCGCCGCCATGCGTGATGTCCATTTAGGAACGATCGCGACGCCAAGTTCAGCAGACACAAGATTGACGATGGTTTGCTTTTCATCGGCAATCTGAACGATGCGAGCCTCAAGCCCGGCTTCGGCAAACAGCTTCATGGTGAGATCGTGGCTGTGCGGTCGCGAACGACGTTCGGGCACGATCAGCGGCTGATCTGCGAGATCGGCGATGGTCACGCGCTTCTTCGATGCGAGCGGATGATGATCGGAGACCGCGACGACGGCTGTCTCATGAAAGAGAAACATGAATTCCAACCTCTTGTCCGGGCTTTCGGGCGGGCGAACGAAAGCAAGGTCAAGCCGGCCGGACAGCAGTCGCGGCAGTAAACGTATAGTTTTATCCTCGGCCAGTTGAACCGTGACATCCGGCCGTTGCTCTCGAAAATCATGCAGCAGCATTGGTAGCAGTCCAGCCGCAGCACTGTCGATCGCACCCACGCGAACAGTTGCGGCTTGCTTTCGGCCGCGCATTCGGAATTTGGTAGCGAGAGCATCGGCCTGGGCCAGCAAGGCGCGGGCTTCCTTGACGAGAACGGCGCCGTCGTCGGTCAATGTGACGTTGCGAGTGGTGCGCGTCATCAGCCGGGTGCCGAGGTCCTCTTCGAGAAGCCGGATAAAGCGTCCAAGCGCCGAGGGCAGCATTTCGAGCCGCTGCGCCGCCCTGCCGAAATGCAGTTCTTCGGCCGCCGCCACGAAGCATCGTAGTTGATGAAGATCCATCAGCTCTCTCCTGGATTTCGATTATATCATTTTTTTGTATAAACCAGAGCCAATTGAGTCCTGACGGTTACGATCGCAGGGTGGCCTTGAACGCGCCGAACGGCGCGGAAATCAAAAGCAATGCAAATCAGGCGAGAAGCCCATTCAATGAGTGCCGAGCTGGAAACGCGCGTGCTGCGCAGGATCACCCTGCGCATCGTTCCCTTCGTGATGCTGCTCTACTTCATTGCCTTAATCGATCGCGTGAACATCGGATTCGCGGCGCTGACGATGAACAAGGACCTAGGTTTCTCGCCGACCGTGTTCGGCTTCGGCGCCGGCATATTCTTTCTCGGGTATTTCCTGTTCGAGGTGCCGTCAAACCTCGTTCTCGACAAGGTCGGAGCCCGGATCTGGATCGCACGGGTGATGATCACCTGGGGCTTGATTTCGGGAGCCATG
>JBEEGY010000051.1:0-3996 GCA_041167145.1 Verrucomicrobiota bacterium | reverse complement strand
CGACGCCGGCAACGACAACGAAGGCGCTCAACTCCACGAAATCATCGGCATCGTCGCGCGCATGAGGTTTCATGGCTTCGATGAGGTGGCACCCATGCCGGTCATTTATTTTTCGCAGGCGCAAGCGCAACGCACTTCGCTTGTCCTTTTCGTCCGAGCGGGATCCGGTCTCAAGTTGCTCGAGAAGCCGATCCGCGAGATCGTCACATCCATCGATCCGGCCCAGCCGGTTTTTGAAGTGCGCACCATGCTCGATCGGGTGCAGGAAACTTGGGCCACACAACGTCTCCTCAGCTTTCTACTTTCGATTTTCGCCGGCCTTGCTCTTCTTCTGGCCACGATCGGTCTCTACGGACTTCTTGCTTACACAACTCTGAAACGGTTGCGCGAGTTCGGTGTTCGCCTGGCCCTCGGCGCGCAACCGGCGCAGATCCGCAGCCTGATCCTTTCTCACGGAATGCAATTGCTTCTGACTGGTTGCGGCATCGGCCTCGCCAGCGCCGTTGCGCTTTCCCGTTTTCTGCAAAGTGTCCTCTTCGAAGTTAAAGCGGCCGACCCGAAGATTTATTTCGGGGTCGGCCTCCTCCTTCTCACTGCCACCTTCATTGCTTGCTGGATCCCCGCGCGGCGGGCCAGCCGCGTTAATCCGATCGTCGCTCTGCGCGAAGATTAGTCACCAAGGACAAAACTGTTTCCTTCGCTATCTTTGAAGATGGCGTAGCTCCCCCAATGTTCTTTCTTTGGCGGATTCTCGAATTCGACGCCGCGGGCCTTCAATTCTTCATACGTCTTTTGGAGGTCATCACAGGTGTATGACATGTTCATGAACGTGCCGACGCGGTCCTTCTCCTCGTCGCTGGCAAACAGAACGACGCGCGTCTCCGCCTTCGGAACGCGCAGTTCGATCCAGCGTTGCTTATCGTCAAACGGTTGATCCGTTATGATCGTGAACCCCAGCTTTTCCATGTAGAAATCGAGGGCGCGGTCCTGATCTGCCACTGGCACGCTGACAAACTTAATTTGTTTGATCATGTCGCGAACGTACCGCCGGCGTCCCACAAACGTCCAGAGACAAGCGGCGTTCTGCTGCGAAAAGTCTTGTCCGATTATCGGTATAGCGGCAAGAACCGATCATGCCGCGCTTTAAGCAAACTGTTCCCATCGACGACTACGTTTTGGATGTTCTCTTGCGCGACATCGTCGGGCACGATCAGCAGCCGGCCGCATTCCTCGTCTATCTATTTCTTTACGGGCGCGCCGCCCGGCAGGGCTGGCGGCCGGTCAAGGCGAGTCTCCGCATGCTTGCCGATGAAACCGGGCTTTCCAAGAGCGCCGTGCAAAGCGCGGTCGCTACGTTGCACTTCCGCGAGTTGCTGCAGACGTCCCGCGATCATCGCACAGCTGTTCCGGCGCATCGCGTCTTGCGACATTGGCGACAAAAACCGCAACGCCGCTTAGCGTAAGGACTTCAATTTCCAGTTCAATTTTCCGTCACCGGAAATTTTCAGCCAGGCTACACTTGGCGCCGCGCCGCGATTGGGGCGGGTGACGCATCCGGGATTAAGAAACAAAACGCCCTGCCGTTTCTCGTTGCGTGGGACGTGCGTGTGGCCATGCAGCACAACATCCACATCGTCCGGCGGTCGGTCGGGCGGAACGTGTTGTAACCGAAACTTAAGCCCGCCGCGCACAAGATCGACAACCAGCGGCCAATCGTTGTTGC
This sequence comes from Verrucomicrobiota bacterium, assembly GCA_041167145.1. Lineage (GTDB taxonomy): Bacteria > Verrucomicrobiota > Verrucomicrobiia > Chthoniobacterales > UBA10450 > Palsa-1382. Next base: position 2,273 of record JBEEGY010000051.1, on the reverse strand, counting down.
TGTCGCAATTGCCGCGCACCACCGTCACCGGCGGACCAAATGCGCGGAGTTCATCCAGAATTCTTTCCGCGCACACGTCGCCCAAATGCCAGATCTCATCCGCCCCTTCCGCTAAGATCGACAAGTTGGGTGGAGACCGATCGTGTGTATCGGCTAAAACAAATATCCGAAGCGATTTCGACATCCTTGAGATTCTGGCACTAGCTCTCGCGCGCTTCACAAAGTCCAGCTTGGCGCGGGAAGGGGAGCGCATGCTTCCAGCATGCCACGTTCGGCATCCTTGCCGAACGCTGTGAGGTTCGCCGCAGGATGCAGCGAACGGCCGGCAAGATGCCGGCGCTCCCAACACATGACTTTTTCACGCGCCAGCTTACTTTCTCCTCGTGTCATTTAGCAATTTTGGACTTTCCCCGGAAGTCGTTCGCGGAACCCAGGCCATGGGTTTCACCGAACCCACGCCCATTCAGCTGCGCGCCTTCCCGATCATTCTCGACGGCAGAGATTTGATCGGCACCGCCCAAACCGGCACGGGAAAGACGGCCGCATTTGCTCTGCCTATTCTCACTTTGCTCGCGAAGCACGGAAAGTTCCGCTGTCTCATTCTCGAGCCGACGCGCGAGCTCGCCGCGCAGGTTGAAACTGCGTTTCGCGATTACGGACGTTTTACCGATCTTCGTGTCACGGTCGTGCACGGCGGGGTTGGTTATGGGAAGCAACGCGACGATCTCACGGCCGGTGTCGATATTCTCGCCGCCACGCCCGGGCGCCTTCTCGATCATCTCGAACAAGGAACGATGCATTTTCGCGACATAAACATTCTCGTGCTCGATGAAGTCGATCGCATGCTCGACATGGGCTTTCTGCCGGACGTGCGCCGCATCGTCCAGAAAATCTCGACCGATCGGCAAACACTTTTGTTTTCGGCCACGCTCCCGCCGGAGATTGAGCGGCTTTCGGCGTGGGTTTTGCGCGAGCCCGAGCTGGTCGAAATCGGCGTGCGCAGATCGCCGGCCGAAACTGTCACCCACGCGGTCTATCCGGTCGCGGCCGAACAAAAATTCGATTTGCTCATGGCTTTGCTCGAACGCACGAACTTCGACAGCGCGCTGATTTTTTCCCGCACCAAGCACGGCGCGGACAAAATCGCGCACAAACTGAAAACGGGGAACCATTCCGTCGCTGTCTTGCACTCCAATCGCACCCAGCGCGAACGCATCGAAGCGCTCGAAGGTTTCAAGAGCGGCAAATACGAAGTGATGGTCGCGACCGACATCGCCGCGCGCGGCCTCGACATCGCCGGCGTCAGTCACGTCATCAACTACGATGTGCCGGAGCATCCGGAAGATTACGTCCATCGCATTGGTCGCACCGGTCGCGCCCAAAATGTCGGCGACGCCTTCACCCTGATGAACGGCCAGGAAGTTCAATCGCTTCAGGCCATCGAACACTTTATCGGCCGCAAAATCCCGCGGCTTAAGCTCGAAAACTTTCCCTATCTCTACACTGTGCTGTTCGAACCGGAGACATCCGCCGCGGGCAAGCGCGCCATCGGCGGCGGCCGCACTCACCGCGGTTATTCGTTCGGTCGGCGGCGGAGGTAGGGTCGTTTCTCCGAAACGTCCGACGAATTTCACGGACGGCTCGGAGCGCCATCCCTACCTAACAAAGGTTTCGCGCGCCAGATGCAGCCGTTCTTTTTCGACGCGCTCGAATTGTTCCTGCGCGCGTTGTTCCAATCGCTCCAGGTCGATTCCCTGTAACTGCGGCGCGTTCGCTTCGATCGTGCTCAATGCGCGCCAGAGAAGTTTCTTGCCGGTGATCCCGAGCGCAAGACCCTCGAAGGCCTGCAGCAATCCCAAGCCTCCGGGGTCATCACCACCGAATGTAATTTTGGCCCGGCCCAGTTTCTCCACCATCCATGCGCCCGCCTTGCGCACAGGGCTCTCTTCGACTGCGAGCTTGCGAATCAATTCGCGCAGAACCTCCTGGTCGGCGTTTACCTCATCACGAATATCGACAAGAAATTTTTCCAAACGCTTTCCCGCCTGCTCTTTGATTAAATGATCGAGCAATTCAATCGCCGCGACCGAGCCGGCGATGTGATCGTTTAAGTAGGTTGCCAGTTTTTCCATCTAAGAATTATCGCGCGCCCCGGTCCGGGTAGCCGCTTTATAGGTATGAAAAGCTCACTGTCTTGTTTGTCATCCCGACCCGCGGAGACGGGGAGGGACCTCACAAATGCGCGAAAGACTACGCGAGCAAGATCATGTGGT
>JBEEGY010000050.1:0-7036 GCA_041167145.1 Verrucomicrobiota bacterium | reverse complement strand
GGGCGTTGCCGTTGGTGTTGACGTTTCGATCAACCGAGCGAGTGCCGCACGATTGGCGCATGGCGCCCTCACCGTCCCATCACGCAGCCGCTCCAGCGCGGAGATGACGAGATCAAGAGCGGGTTCCTGCATGTTCCCTCGATCATCCAAATTTTGCGTCGCGCGGCAAATCCTTTGTCGGAACATGGGCTTCTAGCCTGTGTGCCCAACAGGTATGTTACCTGTTGTTTTTGAAACAGGCTGGATGCTCGCCGCGGCGAGCTAGAAGCCTATGTTCCCATGAGCGCGCGCTTAAGCGACTACGATTATCATTTGCCGGCCGAGCTGATCGCTCGTCGTCCGCTGCACAGCCGCGAAGATTCACGGATGATGGTTCTGCATCGCGCATCGCAAACCATCGAGCATCGAAAATTCAAAGAGCTGCCCAGCTTGCTTTCAACCGGCGACCTCATGGTTTTGAATGATACGCGCGTGCTCGCCGCGCGAAAATTTTCCGATGACGGCGCGATTGAATTCCTGGTCACCGAGCGGCTGGGACCGTTGCGCTGGAAATGTTTGGCCAAACCCGGACGAAAAGTGCGCGTTGGGGCCACGTTCAAGATCGACAATGCCATTGCGCGCGTCGAAGAAATCCGCGGGGAGGGCGAACGCGTGATTGCGCTGAGTGAAGAGATCGATCTTTACGCGGGCGGTTCGATGCCGTTGCCGCCCTATCTCGCGCGCGACAGCGACGCAGAAGATGAAACGCGTTATCAACCGGTTTTCGCGAGAAATCCCGGCGCCGTCGCGGCGCCGACTGCCGGTCTCCATTTTACCGAAGAAATTTTAGATAAGATACCGCACACGTTTGTCACGCTCCACGTTGGCACCGGTACGTTTCGGCCGGTTCATGCGGAAGACATTCGCGAGCACCGCATGCATCCTGAGTGGTTTTCCATTTCAGCGGGCACCGCGGCCCAGATCGACAAGGCGAAGCGTGTTGTTGCCGTCGGGACAACCAGTGTGCGCGTGCTTGAGTCGGCTAGCCGCCAAAATGGAAAGCTTTCGGCGCAAACCGGATCCACTGACATTTTCATTTATCCGCCTTACCGATTTCAACATGTCGATCTTTTGTTCACGAATTTCCACCTGCCGCGATCGACTCTGCTCATGCTGGTAAGCGCATTCGTCGGTCGCGAAATGCTGCTGCGCGCTTACGCGGAAGCGATTCGCGAATGTTATCGCTTCTACAGTTACGGCGATTGCATGTTGATCTTGTAATCGCGGCGTCTTGTCGTAACGGTGCTCTGTCGCCGTGATAACGCGGCGCCCCGACAGAGCGGGGCGGCTACAGCAGGAGCTACAGATTTTCAAAGTCTGTGTTATCCTCCGCGCAATGCCGGATAAACCTAAAGGCGAGCTCGTTATTCAAACCATCGCCATGCCGAAGGACACGAATCGGGATGGCGATATTTTTGGCGGCTGGTTGGTCGCGCAAATGGATTTGGGCAGCGCCATACTTGCGGCCAAGGTCGCGAAGGCCCGCGTCGTCACCGTCGCCATCGAAGCGATGGCGTTCCTTCAACCGGTGCGCGTTGGCGACACCGTCGCGTGTTACGCCTGGGTCGAGAAGATCGGACGCACCTCGATGACAATTCCAGTCGAGGTCTGGGTGCATCGTTACATGACAGGCGAAGAGATTCGCGTCACGCGTGCCGTCTTTATTTATGTGGCGGTCGACGCAAACGGGAAACCGATCCCGGTCAAGCGCGATGGCCGTTAAGGCGTCAGTTGGGGCGAACCGCGATCTACGATTATCGGCGCATCAATTCTCGGATCCGCTCGAGTCGGTGGTAGTAATTGTTTGCGTTGGCTCCCCGACAAAAACCGGTTTGCGCAACGGACGATTGGCAGCCTTGGTTGCCTTTGCCAATCGCTTGTCGTGGTCGTGCCGCGCTTTGCGAACATACTTTCTATACGCGGCCTCCCGGCGGCTTTGTTTGCTAAAGGAGCTGCAGCCGGGCGCGGCCATGCAAGCAAGCAATATCACCGCAGTAAGTGTCTTGAATTGTTCCAGCATGCCCTGGTTTGGAGCAGGACTCGTGCAATCCTCGACCGACTTTGCAAAGCACGCTCTTTCCAATTCTCGCTTTCGCCATTAAATCGGAGCGATGTCGCGAGTCGCTTACCTCTTCGAAAGGTTCCCCTCGTTCTCGCAAACGTTCTGTTATCGCGAGGTGGCCGAGCTAGATCGACAAGGCGTCAAGATCGACATCTACTCCATTCGCAAACCGCACACTGAACCGCCGCAGGATTGGGACAAGGAAATCCTCGAACGTATCCATTATCTTCCGGAGGAAGCGGAGTTGACGCGCGGAATCGATGGCGAGTTAAAGAAAAAGGAACTCCCGAAAGAAATTGTCGATCTTGCCGCGGAGTGGGGGAGACGCTCCGATTTTTTGCGACTCTATCAGGCAATTTATGTCGGGTCGCGCTTGCAAAAATCGGGAGTCGATCATCTCCACGCGCACTTTGCCGGGATGGCCGCGCGCACCGCTTATTGGCTCAACAGATTCTTTAGCATTCCTTTCAGCTTCACCGCGCATGCCAACGACATCTTCGCGCCGAAGGAGTTCGAGATCAGTCTCGAAAAGTTAATAGGCGCGGCGCGCACCGTTTTCGTAGTCAGCGAGTACGGCGCAAATTTCTTGAAAGATTGCTTCCCGCAAGATGCCGCCAAGATCCATCGCGTTTATAACGGGCTCGATCTTTCCAAATTCAAGCACGCGGATTTTTCGAATCCGGTTCCGACGATCATCGCTATCGGGCGCCTGATCGGCAAAAAAGGTTTTGGCGATCTTGTGCAAGCCTGCGACTTGCTCAAGAAGCGCGGTCGAGATTTCCGTTGCGAGATTATCGGGGATGGTCCGCTGGGAGACGAATTGTGCGCGCGCATCGCCGAGTTTGGTCTGACTACGCAGGTGAGTTTGGCCGGACCGAAGACGCAGCGGGAAATTGTCGAGCGACTTGCTTCCGCGCGCGTTTTTGTTCTGCCCAGCGTGGTCGATCCTGACGGTGCGCGAGATAATTTGCCTACCGTGATCATGGAAGCGATGGCCGCCGGGCTACCGGTAGTTTCAACTGCCGTGGGCGGAATTCCAGAGATGGTGATGCACGATGAAACCGGATTTCTTGTTCAACCTGGCGACCCGATGTCGCTCGCGGACGCAATTGAACGAGTGATTGTCGATCTTCCGTTGGCGAAAAGACTTGGCCAGCGCGGTCGCGAGCGCGCCGAAAAGCTTTTCTCAATCGAGAAAAATGTGCGTGAACTGAGGGGGCATCTTCTGTAGCGGCGCTCTATGAGCGCCGAAACTAGTAGATCCGGCGGTCGCAAACCGCCGCTACAGTAACGCCCGCACGCAATTGACGGCGCGAAGATAAACTTTGTGGGGGCCACCGCGCATCAATTCGTCGCTCACCAACACAACGGGATCGTTGCTTCCGGCCGGCATCATTTGGTGCGTGCACTTTTCATCGGGCTGGCCGCGCCAAACTTCGAGAAGATCCGAGCCTTTTGTGTGAGAAACCACAAACTGAATTCCACTGGAGTTCAAAACGACTCGATTGATGGGCTCGCCGGCGCGCTCGTTGAGGACGATCTCGATCTTGCGGCCAGCTGGATCGGCAAACTGAAATTCGTTCGCCTTCTTGGCCGATTCAGCGCTCCAATTCAGCTGTGCACCGAGCCATCCGGCCAAAAGCATCGCGGTCGATTTGAACCCCGGCGCGAAATCAATCTGCGCATCTTCAATTTTGCCGAAGTGATGATGCGAAGATGGATGATCGAAGAACTGGGCGATGGCGAGGCGAATCTTGTCGAGCCGCGTCCAATTCAAGTCGCAGAGGACGACCCGCTGTTTGGCTTCTTCCTGCGCGGTTTCGACCAAACGCATTTGTGAATCGAAATCGTTCCAATCGTGGCTATCGAAAACCAATCGATCTACCCACGCCCATAGTTGCGGATCCATCGGATCGTGAAACTCGCCTTGCCACCAAAGATGCAGCGGAAGATCGGAGTCCAGGTGTGAGAAAACGATGCTTGGCAGCAAACCGGTGCAAGGGCCTTCGAGCAGAAAAGAAAGTTGCTCGGAACAAAGTTGTTTCGCGCCGGCCTGGCTCAGGTGACAGTGCGCGCTAACCCATGCTTCCACGCGATTTTCTTTCGCTTCACGGTTAGCATTAATGACAATCGCGCGGCATGAATGATTTTCAGTGATCTTCGACAGGATTTGGGTGTTTTTTTCGAGGGAGCCGGCTGCTTCACTGTAAACGGCGAGATTGATGAGCGACGCGCGCGTCATCGTGCCGACGCTTTCGGCCCAGAGTTTTTTTAACTCCTTGTCGATCTTGCCGACCTCGACGGAAGCTCCGAGCGAATAATTTTCAGCGGTCGCAGGCATGGTTTTAAGGATGCGTCTCGATGGAAGCGACCCGTTGTTGTGGTTTCCAGTTCCACAACGCTAAAAAATCGGAAATATGTTTCAATGCGATCGCCGTTTTCTCCTTCGGATACGAAAAGCGGTAGGCGACAAACCAAGGGCCATCACGAAACACGTAAAATTGCGAACCGCATTTCCGATTTCGTTCGCCAAAGAGTTCGCGTTGCAGCTCACAATTCGCGTGCAGGCCCGTAATTACCCGACCATTTTGATTAGTGTGAACCGTTTCCCGCGACAGGACTTTAACGTTCCGGTTGAGCCGTTGTATCGCGGTGAGTTGAATTTTAAATTCTGCATTCAAATCAGGGTGTTGGGGTCCGACTGGATAAACATAAACATCGCCCCAAAGCAGATGATCTAGAATGTAACGAACCCTCACGTCGCGTCCTGCTGGATCAAAAAGTTGCTGATCGCCGCGAGTGAAAAGTCCAACTCGCGGCGGCAGGACAACGCCGGAGAATTTGTGAACCAGTTGGTCCCCGGAAGTGCGCCGGAGCGGGGTCGCGCCCGCAGCGGAAACGCTTATCGCCAACAATAGAACGACAGAAATTGAGTTTACCTTCATGATTAAAGTCTTCGCCAGGCGCGGCCGTCGCGCGCGAGCAGTTCATCCGCTTCCTCCGGCCCCCAGGAACCGGCGGGATAAAAGCACACGGGTGGCGCATCTTTCTTCGCGTGCCACGCCTCTTCGATAGGATCGATGAAGGCCCAGGCTTGTTCGACTTCGTCCCGGCGCGCAAAGAGGGTGGCGTCGCCGCTCATGGCATCGAGGAGCAAACGTTCATAGGCCTCGGGGCTGGCTTTTCCAAATGAGGTCCCGTAATGAAAATCCATCTTCACAGGTTCGATGCGGAAACTCGTGCCGGGCATTTTGGCCTGCATGCGCAACGAAATTCCTTCATCCGGTTGAATGCGAATAACGAGGACATTTTGATCGAGCGCGGTCGCCTCTTTGTTGAAAAGCACGAGCGGCGCTTTTTTGAAGTGCACTGAAATCTCGGTGCCGGATTTCGGGAGTCGTTTGCCGACCCGCAAATAGATCGGCACTTCGGAGAAGCGCCAATTGTCGATGAAGAGTCGCAAAGCGACGTAGGTCTCGGTTGTCGATTTTGGGTCCACGTTTTTTTCTTGCCGGTAGCCGACAACCGGTTTGCCGTCGATTGCGCCCTCGATGTACTGACCGCGCACGGCGTTGACGGTCACATCTTTTCCCGTGATGCGGCGGAGCGAGCGGACCACTTTCACTTTTTCGTCGCGGATGCTGTCAGCGCCGAGATCTGTCGGCGGCTCCATGGCGACAAGGCACAACAGCTGGAGCAAGTGATTCTGCACCATATCGCGCAGCGCGCCCGCGCCTTCGTAATAACCGGCGCGTCCTTCAACGCCGAGCGTTTCGGCGGCGGTGATCTGGATGTGGTCGAGGTAGCGCGTGTTCCAAAGCGGCTCGAAGATCGCGTTGGCGAAGCGCAAAACGAGAATGTTTTGAGCGGTTTCCTTACCGAGAAAATGATCGATTCGGTAGGTTTGTTCCTCCGAAAATGAATTACTGACGACACGATTGAGTTCGCGCGCGGACTCGAGATCGGTGCCAAACGGTTTCTCCACGATAACGCGCGCCCAGCTGCCTTCGCGCGTCTTGTTCAAACCGACGGCCTTGAGGTGTTTTAGGATCGGCTCGAATTGATCGGGCGCGACGGCCAGATAAAAGAGGCGGTTGCCGCGCGTGCCTCGTTCAATGTCGATCTTGTCGAGGCGTTCGGCCAAACGCTTGTAGCCGGCCTCATCGCCAAAGTCGCTTTGATGATAGTAGGTCGCCTGCGCGAAAGTTTTCCAGATTTCGTCGCGCACGGGTTGGCGCGAAAATTTCCGGGTCGAGTCCTCGAGTTCCTTGCGAAACTCGTCGTCGCTTTTTTCGCGGCGCGCGAAACCAATGACGGCCACGGCGGGAGGCAGCTCACCGTCAGCGGCCAGATTATAAAGCGCGGGAATGAGTTTGCGATGCGTGAGATCGCCGGTCGCCCCGAAAATGGCAACGCTGCACGGCTGCGGCACCGCGCGGGTCGATAGTCCTTCGCGCAAAGGATTGATGTTTGGGTGCTCGCTCGCCTGGCTCATTTTTAGTCATCCACAGATTACGCAGATTCCGCAGATTGGATAAGACGAAAAAAACCTTCTCACGTCCGCGGGTACGCCACGATGTCATCCCGAATCCCGCAGCGGCGGGATAAGGGACCTCACGTTGGAAGCTCGAGTAACAATAGTGATGGCGTGATCCAACACCCTAATGGGGGGTCCCTCGCTCCGCTCGGGATGACAGAAAGAGCGCGAATTCGAAGAATCGTAAGCGGCTTACGATGGCGGATTCGTCAAATGACGTTGTGCCGATCTTACGAGGGAAGTGGGAAGCGCCGCGTTAACTCCCGCACTTTCCCACGCACGCGCTCCAAGCCGCTCTCGTCCGCACGATTCTGCAACGCCTCCGCAACCAGGTCCGCGATCTCGAGCATTTCTTCTTCGCGCATTCCGCGCGTCGTAACGGCGGGCGTGCCGATGCG
>JBEEGY010000049.1:0-4986 GCA_041167145.1 Verrucomicrobiota bacterium | reverse complement strand
GCGCATCCGCACGATCTAACCACATTCGCTGACCAATACGGATTAGCTTTGCGTGGCGGACACCACTGTAACCAGCCATTGATGCGAAGGTTCGGTTTGCCCGGAACGACTCGCGCGAGCTTCTACTTTTATAACACAACGGCGGAAATCGATCGCATGATTGAAATTCTCCACGCCGCCGTGCGTTTCTTTTCATGAGTCTGGAACTCCAAGAGCTTTATCAAGAGATTATTCTCGATCATTCCCGGCGTCCGCGGAATTTTGGCGAGCTCACCGACGCGGCTGTGTTGGTCCACGGTGACAATCCCGCTTGCGGTGACGAGATCCATCTCGGCGTAAAATTCGATGGTGAGGGGGGATTGCAGGACATTAAGTTCACTGGACACGGCTGCGCCATCAGTCAGGCCTCGGCTTCCTTGATGACGATGAAATTGAAAGGGAAAGGTCGGGCTGAAGTGATAGAGATGCTCCGTGCATTTCATGACTTGGTGACGAAGGAAACCGCGGAAGCGCCGCAGAAGCTCGGCGATCTTCAATTAATGGCGGGTGTGCGCAAATTTCCGCAACGGGTCAAGTGCGCGATGCTCGCCTGGCGCGCGCTCGAACAGGCCATGCAGCAAAGCGTCGGCGAATCGACTATTTCGACCGAAACGGATGGTGCCCGAACCGTGATTCGTTGAAGGGTTGAAGGGTTGAAGCGTTAAGAGTCAAAGTAACAGAAAATCCGCCGCAGTTTTGCAGACAGCCCCTTCAACGCTTGAACGATTCAACTCTTCAACGCAAAGTGCATCGATGCCCACGAACGTTCTCGGAACCGAACTGAAATGTTGTTGCCGCGATCCGATCACCGGATTTTTTCGCGACGGTTATTGCCGGACCGGCCCCGAGGACGTCGGGTTACACACCGTTTGCGTTCAAATCACACGCGATTTTCTGGACTTTTCCGTGCTCGATGGCAACGATTTGGTCACGCCGCATCCGGAATGGGGTTTTCCCGGTTTGCAACCCGGAGACCGATGGTGTGTTTGTGTCACGCGCTGGAAATCTGCGTTCGATCATAATCGCGCCGCACCGGTCGATCTCGAAGCGACGCATTCGTCTGCGCTTGAGTTCGTCACGCTCGAAGAACTGCAAGCGCACGCGCTGAAAAGCTAACGGTCGCGCTGGCGTGAAAACAGCTTTCCAACAAGCATGCTGTTTTCCGTTCCCGGCAGATTCGCGCGTGCCGGATTGCCTTCACTGGTCGCGCTCGTGGTCTTATCGACTTCCAATGCGTTCGCCGAAACGAATCGCCGTCACCACGCCTATCGTCGCCATGTTATCTACGGCGCACGCCCAGCGGAGATTGCGCTTCAGCCATTCTCCCTGGATGGGGCACCACGGCTTGGTTCAGCGATTCAGGTCGCTTATTACGCTCCCCGCCCAGCGCCACGCGCGCAGCCGGTCGATCCAGAAGATGAAAATGAATCGAGACCTCAGCTTGAAACAAGCACTGCTCGTCCGACGGTGCCCGGCAATCGCGCGGTGCTGCGCAACGGTATCGCTTACGCGCCGGCGAACGCCCCCGACAGCGTGAAATCCGCGATTTGGGCAGCGAACGCGATTCGAACAAAGCCGTATGTTTGGGGCGGCGGCCACGGATCGTTTCACGATTCCGGCTACGATTGCTCGGGCGCGGTTTCGTTTACCCTACACAACGCTGGCGCGCTTAATCAGCCATTGGGCTCGAGCGATCTTCTTCGCTACGGCGAACGCGGACGCGGACGCTGGATCACCATCTACGCGCGCCACGGCCACACTTTTGCGATGATTGCCGGATTACGATTCGATACAACCGACTTTCGCTATGGTGGTGATGTCGGCCCGCGTTGGTACAACAACGGCCGCGAGACATGGGGCTTCGAAGCTCGTCATCCGTCCGGTTTGTAATCGATCGCGCCGCTATTGCTTCCGCTTGAAATCGAACTTGCTCGTGAATTCTTTTCCGTCTTGTGAGTAGGTCCACTCTTCGATGTGATGATCCGGTCCGTCGAAGACGAAGGTGACTTGGCGCATGTGGCCATCCTTTGGACCAATATTGGTTCCATCTTTGAACCGAAAGACGAGCCGGTTCGGATTATTTCCCGGCGCCAGAACCATACGCGGCTGATTGTGCGCCGCGCAATAATGCGTGGCCATCAAATCTTTGCCATCCATGTGAAACATGGTGAGCATTTCGTGCGGACTTCCTTCATCGAGCCAATGGGCAAGCACGGAGTTGTCCGACATCATTTTCAATTGCGCCTTGGTCGGAATTTGTTTGCCGCCCTCATCCACCGATCCTTCCCATAAACCGACCAGTGTTTTCATCTTGTCGTAAGCCGGATTCTTCGCGATCGCGGATTTCTTTTCCTCTTCCGCCAAAAGCACGGCGCAACCAAGAGCAAGCATCGTCAAAAGGACAATTCGGATTCGCATAAACACCTCCTGGAAAGTTGATGTCGATCTTGCCCGCGCCTTCTGAGAAGGTCGAGCATTTTGAGGCATCAAACCTCAAAGATCATGATGATCGTAACGATGACAGCGTGAATCCAGATGAGAACGACCATCGCCATCCGGAGATTAGCTGACGCGTAAGTATCCGATGGATCGCCCTTGTAACTGAAAAACTTTTTCCGATTGCGCAGCATGTAAAAGCCCGCTGCCAGCAATAACACGAGGACTAGACCAAAAAACACTTTCAGCTCCGGCCTGGCCTGAGTCACAGCCAGAATCGTGTTCACAAGACTGATTCGCGGCAGCCAGCAGCTTTACGTCTGCTTGAGTTCCTGAGTATCCGACATTCCTTTCTGGAAACATGGGCGGTTTCCGTCCACGGTATCGGCGATTTTGAAATTGCCGTTTAGTCTTTTCCTGGCGCTCCGCTATCTGAAGCCGAAGCGCACGTTCATTTCGATCATCACCCTGATCTCGATCATCGGAGTGATGCTTGGAGTCACGGTGCTCATTCTCGTTATCTCGGTTATGACCGGGTTCGACCGCGAACTACGGCAAAAGGTGATCGATTTCGATGCGCACATTCTCGTCGGCACCGAAGACATCTTGCGCGATTGGCGCGCACTAAAGGCGAAGATCGACAATACTCCCGGCGTGGTCGCGACCGCGCCGTTCATTCAAGGACCGGTCATCGTCGAATTCCAGAACCATCGGCTTGCCCCAATGATTCGCGGCGTCGACCCCGTACAGGAAGAAAAAGTGATTCCACTGCGCAAGTTCATCAAGCAAGGCAAACTCGATCTCGAAGGCGAATCGGCCGTCCTCGGCGTGGAGCTCGCACGCAAATTGCGCGTCAGCGTAGGCGACAAAATCACGGTTTATTCTCCCGGAAATCTCGGCCAAATCCTCGATGGCATTAAAAAACTGGAGAACACCAAGGGCGCGGAAGAAAAGAAAGCAATCGACGAACTGCGTGACGTAATTCTGCCGAAGGAATTGACCGTCACCGGCATTTTCGAAACCGGTCACTATCTGCACGACTCCGAGTTTTTACTCGTGCCAATTTATGTCGGGCAGGAGCTTTACGGTTTGGGGGACGGGTTGCACGGCCTCACGGTCAAGACGGAAGACCCTTACGGCGCCGCTCGCGTCAAAGAATCGATCGAACAATTTCTCGAGCCGCCTGAGTTCGCCCAGACCTGGATCGAAATGAACAATCAATATTTCGAAGCGGTGCGACTCGAACGCACCGTCATGTTCTTCCTCTTGTTTTTCATCGTGGTCGTCGCCGCGTTCGGGATCATGAGCACGCTCATCACCGTGACAGTGCAAAAACGTCAGGAGATTGGTATTGTGAAAGCGCTCGGCGCGAACATCTCGCAAATCATTTGGATCTTTCTCGGCCAGGGGACCGTGGTCGGTCTCTTCGGAACATTAACCGGTCTCGGCCTCGGCATGACGCTGATCCGTTATCGCAATGAATTCAGCCGCTGGCTGGCTTCGACCTTGCACATCGAAATCTTCCCGCGCGAAGTTTATCAGTTCTCAGAAATCCCGGCGCAAGTTGTGCCGCACGACGTCTGGATCATTTGCATCAGCGCATTTTTTATCTGCTCATTCGCCGCGCTCATTCCCGCTTATTTCGCTGCGCGCCTCGATCCAGTTAAAGCGTTGCGTTACGAATGAGTTGTAGAGGCGCTGGCCGCGGCGAGCGCCTGTCGATGCTTGATACAAGCACCGCTACAACATCGCCAGATATAGATCCAACGCGCGGAACGCGTAGTCGTAGCCATCAGGCCACTCGCTCTGCCGCGGGCCGGCGACGTTGAGTGTCTTAACATTTTCTTCTCGTACAAGATCGAGAACCAATTTCGCGGCGCCATCCAGCGAAATTTGGGCCGCATCGATCAATCGGTGCAGACGCTTTTGCTCAATACAAAATTGGACGGTTTGCGCGCTACCGCCGCGTAATTTGTCGAAATAGATTATCACTGTGCCGTCTGAGTCCTTCACATTTTGCAAAGTGCGATCGGCGAAAGTGCCGCGCTCCAGTTCCCTCACCGGATAGCGATCCGGAATTTTCCCGAATTCATCCAATCGGCCTGCCGGACACCAGCCGCCGCATTCGATCCCATGTTTCATCGCCGCGTCGAGCGCGGCGCGATCGACGCCAGTCTGCCCGCCGGAAATAATTTTCATGATTGTTTGCTGTAGCGGCGCTCTATGAGCGCCGAAATTATTAGATTCGGCGGTCACAGACCGCCGCTACAGGACCTTCTCGCGATTGCGCGCGAATGGATTGAAGTTTTGTCGCTCGGATCTCCTTTAATCGCCGGTTGGAACAATGTCGGCCCTTTCCACCATCAGAATCACAGTCCGTTCCGGAGCGCGCGTGTGATGTCGCACGCCTTTCGGCACAACAAAACCCTGGCGCGGTGCAAGATCGACAGTGCGATCTTCGAGATCGATCAGGAAATGTCCTTCCACGACATAAAAGAATTCATCGAGATC
>JBEEGY010000048.1:0-6184 GCA_041167145.1 Verrucomicrobiota bacterium | reverse complement strand
AGGGAACGGGCGGAAGCACGCGCATGCTTTCTTTAATGACGCAGTTGAGAAAGGGAAGCCTCGCCAGATCTTCGAGCGCCGGAGGATTGCCCGCCAAAACGGCGTCGAGTTCATCCATTAACTCACGCATGACCGCAGGATGCTGGGCCAAAAGAAAAAGGGTCCAGGTGAGCGCGCTCGCCGTGGTTTCAAAGCTGGCCATGAAGAGAATTGCCGTCTGCCCGACCAATTCGGTATCGGTCATCCCCTGGTTTTCGTCATCGCGCGCTTCTATTAAGAGAGAAAGCACATCGTCGTGGCGCTGGGAGCTGTTTCGCCGTTTCGCGATCATGGCCAGGATACTTTCCTCAATCCGTTCGGCCAGCTTCAACAGGCGATGATAGGCGGTGCCGGGCACGTTAAGTGGAAACATCCAAACCGGCGCGGCAAAGCTTTGCTTCAGCCATTCTTCAATCAGGCGGCCAATCGGCAACGCTTCGCCCGGATCGTGACTGAAAAGGACTGAGCTGGCGATTTGGAGCGTCAACTCGCGCATCTCCGCGTAAATGTCGTAGCGGCTGCCGGGTTGCCACCGGGCGACCATTTGCATGGTCATGCCCAGCATGAGGTCGTGATAGGTTCGCACGGCGGTCTTGTGAAATGGCGGCATGACGAGCTGGCGCTGTTGCCGATGCTGCGTTCCGGTCATGCGCGTAAGTCCAAAACGCACACGACGTTGCGCTGAATTCTTTGGTCCACGCAGAAAAAGACCGGTGGGTCGGAACCTGGCTGGATCGCCGAGTACCTGCCGGTTGAAATCCGGCCCAACCGCCAGGATATGAAGCTTGGTCGGTTCCCCAAATGCTACGGGACCGAGCACGACAAGCGGCCCTCGCCGATCATAAAGGCTGCGCATCGATCCCACCGGGTCGCGCAGCAAGCTAAGGTATTCGCGGGCGGCAGCGGCTCCCACGATCTGCCCGTTCCGTGCCATGGGCATTAGTCGAGCGTCACCATTTCGTGAATCTGCCCCGTCACCCTGCTCGCTGAATATTGCCGGTCGTTGGCAAAAACGCGCATGGGCATTCCGTGGCGTGGTTGCATTGTAATTCGGACCACGCGGTCGATGCGCGTTCCAGGCACGACGGAAAATCGGAACCGTTGCAGCATGAGGGCCAGCGAAATCTTGAGAAGTTGGGTAGCGAAGATTGCTCCGACACAAACGCGGGGGCCGGCGCTGAAGGGAAGATATTCCCATTGGCTCGGATCGATTTTTTGCCAACGTTCAGGACGAAAGCGCTCAGGCTCGGGATAAACGTCGGGCAAATGATGCGTAAGATAATGCCCGCATACGATTGTCGATCCATGCGGTAACGAGACCGGGCCGATCTTGACGCGCCGTGCCGTGGCGCGAATCGCATAGGGAACCGGCGACAAAACGCGCATGCTTTCTTTGATCACTTGAGCAAGGAATTCGAGACGCGCGAGATCACCTGGCGCGGGAGCGTTCCCCGACAGAACGTCGTCGAGTTCGTCCATCAATTTGCGCATCACAGCGGGATGTTGGGCAAGGAGGAATAGCGTCCAGGTCAAGGTGGTTGCAGCCGTTTCGAAGCTCGCGCCAAAAAGAATCGTGGCCTGACCAACGAGTTCTTCATTCGTCATGCCGCGGTTTTCATCGTCCCTCGCCTCCACTAAAAGCGAAAGCACATCTCTGCGCGCACCCGGATGCGCTCGGCGTTTTTCAATCATGCCGAGAATTTGCTTTTCGATGCGCTCAGCGTGCCGCAGAAGTCCGCGATAAGCCGTTCCGGGCAGGTCCACCGGCAATCTCCAAACGGCCGGCGAAAAATTTCGGACCTGCCACTCTTCGATCAGTTTGCCCATGGCCAGTCCTTCGTTCGGATCGGCACTGAACAGAATTGCGCTCGCTACTTGCAACACAAACGAACGCATCTCGCGATGAATGTCGTAGATTTGGCCGGGGCGCCATTGGTTGAGCACGCTCGTCGCCGTCTCGACCATTAATTTGTGATATCCTTCGACCGCGTTTTTATGAAACGCCGGCATGACCAATTGACGTTGTTGTTTATGTTGGGCGCCGTTCATACGCGTCAAACCAAAGCGAATGCGTTGCTGCGCCGAACCTTCCGGACCACGCATTAGCTGACCGGTCGTTCGAAACGTGGCCGGATCTCCGAGCACCTGACGGTTGAACTCCGGGCCGGCGATGAGCACGCGGGGTTTGCTCGGCTGGCCCGCAAAGACTGGCCCGAGTGGCGCGATCGGCCCATCGTTCTGGTAACGCCGGCGCATCGCGTCGATCGGATCGTGAAAGAAGCGAACATATTCGCGCGCGGCGGCGAATCCTGTCAGTGGCTCAACTTTCACGCCAGCTGTCTAGCACAAATGCCGGGGACCGTCTGCGGAAAAGCTGGGCATCTCGTGCGAAGAAAGCGATTAAGCGCGGCAAACCTGCTCGTAAAGTTCGATCGTTTCCCGCGCAATCTTCGACCAACTGAACATTTCCACCGCGCGTTTGCGTCCGGCCTTTCCAAATTTTTCGCGCAATTGTGGGTCTTTCATTAACTGATTGATGCGCGCTGCCAGATCGCGCGAGAATTTGTCCGGATCGACCGGCTCAAACGGGCTTTCTTTCATTTGTTCGAGCGGAACGAGGAATCCCGTCTCGCCGTCAACGACCACTTCTTTGATCCCGCCCACCGCGCTCGCCACCACCGCCGTCTCGCACGCCATGGCCTCAAGATTGATGATGCCGAACGGTTCGTAAATGGATGGGCAGCAGAACACGGCTGCGTGCGAATAAAGTTGGCGGGCCGTTTCCTTATCGACCATTTCCTGGATCCAAATGATGTCGGGCCGCTTGGCCCGCGCCCGTTCCACGGCCTCTTTCATCTCTTCCTCGATTTGCGGTGTGTCCGGCGCGCCCGCGCACAATACGATTTGAAATCCGGGATCCATGTATGGAATCGCGCGCGCGAGATAAATGATTCCCTTTTGACGCGCGATGCGGCCGACAAAGAGGAGATAGGGTTTGGTTCCATCGATGCCGTAGCGCTTCAGCGCGTCGGTTGAGTCGGCCTTCCGATACTCATCGGGGTCGATGCCGTTGTAGATCACATGCAACCGCGCCGGATCTACATCGAACAATCGTTCAATGTCGTGTTTGGTTTCCCCTGAGACGGCGATGACCGCATCCGCCATCTCCAGCGCGGTCTTTTCCACCCAGACCGAGAAATCGTACCCGCCGCCGAGTTGTTCCCGTTTCCACGGCCGCAGCGGCTCGAGTGAATGTACAGTAATGATGAGCGGAATTCCGTAATTCAATTTCGCGAGGATCCCGCCGAAATGACTGTACCAGGTATGACAATGCACGAGATCGGCATCGATATTCGTGGTGTTGAAATCGGTGCAGCGATGCACCGCGCCGAAAACGGATTGCAATTCCTTCGGACAAGTGAAGCCGCTCGTGTCGAGCTCAAAGCCGGTGACCTTAAGGCGGCCTTTTTCAAGGCGCTGGTCGCCGAAACAACGGACGTCCACATCGATCGTTTTGGCGAGCTCGCGCGAAAGATAATCTACATGCACACCGGCGCCGCCGTAAATGTGCGGCGGATATTCATTGGTGAGAAACAGGACCTTCGGCATCGTGTTGGAGTAATGGAGTTTTGGAGTAATGGGTCAGAGGCTGCTCACTACTCCACCTCTCCAATACTCCATTACACCACCGTTCCCGTCTAATTCTTCACTTTGAGCAACAGAACGGGAATGTCGACGTTGTGACGCACCTTGTCTGCCGTGCTGCCGTAAAGCAAATCGCTGATGAGCCGGTGACCGTGTGTGCTCATGGCGATAAGATCGACAGGTTCCTTGCGAGCCAACTTGATGATCTCGGTAGACGGTTCGCCCATGGCCAGGATGGAGTGGACCTCAAACCCCTCGGCTCTGAGTTCCTGCTCCAGGCCGAGAAGGTATGCGCGATCCTCTTTCATCTCTTCGCTCTCGCGCAATTTCAATTCCTCGTAGTTACGCGCGACCCAGCCATCGGCCACGTGCACCAGCATGAGCTTGGCATTGTTCAGGCGCGCGAGCGGACGAATATGCCGGAGGATGGTTTGATCCGTCTCACGATTCTCTACTGGGACCAGGATAGTCTTATACATGGATAGTGTTAACCCCCGAACCAATCGCGAAATGTCTGTAGTAGCAGCCAGGCGTTTAACGAAGCAATCACCATTGCTACGAACCAGGCGAGATATTTCAGCCAGGCGCGATTGACGAACTCGCCCATTTTGATTTTGTCGCTCGTAAACATGACCAGCGGGAAAACCGCGAAACTGAGTTGCAGACTCAAAATTACCTGGCTGAGCACGAGAAGGTTTGTCGTCCCCTTCTCTCCGGAGATGCTGGTCACAGCAATGGCTGGAATGATTGCGATGAGTCGCGTAATCAGCCGGCGCAGCCATGGCCGCAGCCGAATATTCAAAAAACCTTCCATCACAATCTGGCCCGCCAGTGTGCCGGTGAGCGTTGAATTTTGACCGGAGGCGAGAAGGGCCAACGCGAAAAGCGTGCTCGCGCCCGTGACTCCAAGAAGGGGCGAAAGCAGTTTGTAAGCTTCCTGGATTTCCGCGACGTCATTGCGCCCCCTCGTATAAAAGGTCGCGGCGGAAACAATCAGAATGGCTGCATTAATAAAGAGGGCGAACATCAAGGCGAGCGTGGAATCGATGGTGGCGAACTTGATCGCTTCGCGTTTGCCGGCTGAGTTCATTTCGTAGCGGCGTGTCTGCACGATGGAAGAATGCAGATATAAATTATGCGGCATGACGGTCGCCCCCAGAATTCCAATCGCGATGTAAAGCATCCCGGGATCGGTCACGATTTGTGAAGAAGGAAGAAACCCTTTGGCGATGCCGACCATATCCGGCCGCGAAGCGACCAATTCCCAGGCGAAGCAACCCCCGATCACGGCGATCAAAGTGATGACCAGCGCCTCGATGTAACGGAAGCCCTTGTTCTGAAGAAACAAAACCAGCAGAACATCGAGCGCGGTAACGCACACGCCTACCAGCAACGGAATCCCGAAAAGCAGGTTCAGAGCGATGGCCGAACCAATCACCTCCGCTAAATCGCAGGCCGCGATGGCCAGTTCGCAAATCACCCAGAGCGCGAAAGAAACCGGCCGGCTGAAATGATCTCGACACGCCTGGGCGAGATCCCGTCCCGTCACGATTCCGAGTTTGAGCGAGAGCGCCTGAAGCACGATGGCCATCAGATTGGACATCATGATTACAGTGAGGAGCGAATAGTTATACTTGGATCCGCCGGCCAGATCGGTTGCCCAATTGCCGGGGTCCATGTAGCCCACCGCGACGAGAAAGCCGGGGCCGGCGAAAGCGAGAAGCTTGCGCGCAAAACTCGCGGACGCCGGGACGACGAGACTGCGATGAACTTCGGAAAGACTGCGCAGCTGCGGCACGGAACGCCAGCCGGGCTTGCTGTAAAACGGGTCGGGTTCCCCGGAATTAGGCATGGCTAAATTAGTTGTTGGTTTCTATTAATTTGTCAATCGACAATTCTTTATTTCTTTGACTATTAACGGTTCCTTTCTTAATCTTTGCCTTTTATGCCAGGCAAAAGCCCACGCTCCGCGCTCGGCAGTTCGACCGCGGTGGAAGATTATCTCGAGCGCATCCTCGAATTGATTAATGCCAAGGGCTATGCCCGTGTCGTCGACATTGCTTCTGCCCTGAAAATTTCCCAGGCGAGCGTGACCAACATGGTGCAACGGCTCGACGCCGACGGCTTGCTGAAGTACGAAAAATATCGCGGCCTGGTCTTAACCGATGCCGGGGAAAAGCTGGCCCGCAACATCACGCATCGGCATAAACTGCTGACCGATTTCTTAAAGCTTCTTGGGCTCAACGATCGGATCATCTATCATGACGTGGAAGGAATGGAGCATCATATCAGCCCCCCCACTCTGCGCGCGATTGAAGCTTTGGTGGGGCAACTGCGCCGCCGTCCGGCGCTCCGCGCACGTTTGAAGTCGGCGATGGCCTAGAAGCCATCAGCTATCTCACGAATGGAAAATTCTCCTTTGGCAGCTGTGGCACAAGCTTGAGAATAGCCCAGCGTTTTAACGCTGAGTAAAGGTCCCGAATGCTTTTGGGGATTCAAG
>JBEEGY010000047.1:0-2714 GCA_041167145.1 Verrucomicrobiota bacterium | reverse complement strand
GATGAAGTCCTAAACGGCGCGGCGCGGCCGGCCGAAAAGCGCGAAGCGATTTGCGGAAAGGGAGACATCTTTTTCGAAATGTCCGCGAGCGATCCGCAGAATTATCCACGCGCGATAGAAGCTTATGACAAACTGGCCGCCGATCGGGATGCACCTGCGCATTGGCGTAACCAAGCGCTGTTCAAGAAAGGTCTCTGTTTGGAAAAGAAAGCTGACCGCGCCGGCGCGCTTGCCAGTTTTTATACTGTTCTCGAAGAGGGTACCCGACCGGACCGGCCACACGAATTTTTTTGGTTTTACAAAGCGGGATTTAACGCCGGTCAGCTGTTAGAAGCAGATTCGAAATGGGAATCGGCCGCCGCCGTCTACGAGAAACTGGCCGCCGCAGGCGGAACGCGCTCGGACGAAGCACGCGAACGATTGGATC
Organism: Verrucomicrobiota bacterium; assembly: GCA_041167145.1. Classification (GTDB taxonomy): domain Bacteria; phylum Verrucomicrobiota; class Verrucomicrobiia; order Chthoniobacterales; family UBA10450; genus Palsa-1382. The sequence continues at coordinate 2,287 of JBEEGY010000047.1, read as the reverse complement.
GGCTTCGCCTTGAACACTTTTTGCGGCAGGAATGATGCGACCGACGGTGCGCGTTTCCCCTTGCTATTGGCATTAAAAAGGCTCACCCTTAACATATGACTACTGTAACAAAGCCATGTGGCTTGTGCGGTTGGTCGGTTCGATGCGCGACAGTCGCGATTTCAGTCGCGTTTTGCGCATCGGCTTTTGCTGCTCCGAGCAATAGCGTCGCAGCCTCAAAACAGAAGCCTGTTTTGAAAGGTAAGAGATGCGTTGCTTTAATCACAGGTTCCGCCGTCCGGCAGAACTGTGACCGGCTCAGCGTAATCCCGACCACGCCGTACCAGCTCACCCGCATTGGCGGGCATTCGGCAGAGAACGATTAATTTAGCGAAGTAATAACTTCGCTGGAATTCGTTTCCGGCGCCCTCACGCCGGCACGCAGGATTATTTCCAAGTCATAAGCGCACGCAGGCGGCGCCCTACTTTTTCGATGCGATGGCCATCCGCGGCTTTGCGCAGTTTTCGATACCGCTTTCGACCAGCCTTCATTTCGCGGATGAATTCACGCGCGAACTTTCCAGAACGGATATCGCGCAAAATTGCTCGCATCTCCTTCTCAACTCGCGCGTCGATAATTCGCGGACCCACTGTCAATTCGCCCCACCTGGCTGTATCCGAAATCAATTCCCGCATTCCGCGCATTCCGGATTCGTGAATTAGATCGACAATAAATTTCAGTTCGTGGAGACATTCGAAATAGGCCAGCTGGGGCGAATAACCTGCTTTCACGAGCGTTTCGAATCCGGCGCGGATGAGCGCACTGGTCCCGCCACAAAGCACGGCTTGTTCACCGAATAAATCCGTTTCCGTTTCATCACGAAACGTAGTCTCCATTACCCCGGCGCGGGTACAACCGATCGCCTTCGACCAAGCCAACGCGGTCCGCTTGGCCCAGCCACTTCGATCTTGCCGAACCGCGATCAATCCCGGTACGCCGCGACCGTTGACGAATTCGTTCCGCACCATTCGTCCCAGTCCCTTCGGTGCGACCATCACGACATCGACATCTTTTCGGGGAACGATTGTTCGATAATAAATCGCAAATCCGTGAGCAAAGAGAAGGGTTTGGCCCGCTCGCAAATTCGGAGCGATTTCCCTCTTATAGACGGTGGGCATTTTTGTGTCGGGCAGCGCGAGAAAAATGATGTCGCTGCGCCGCACTGCATCGGCCGTATCCAAAACTTTGAGACGATTTCGCTTCGCGCGAACGCGCGATTTGCTTCCGCGATAGAGACCAACCACGACCTTCATTCCGCTATCGCGCAAGTTGAGCGCATGCGCGTGTCCCTGTGCGCCAAAGCCGATCACGGCACAGGTTTTCCGCTTCAGCCAGGAAAGATCGACATCTTTATCGCGATAAACGCGCACGGCCATACATCGTCGAGCAAGCTGCAATTGCCAGCGATTCCGACGCCAAGTCAAAACAGCTTGGCCGCGTTCGCTCGATGCCTAGTTAATGACCGTTTGGTTATTTACCAGCGCCCGCAGACGCGAGACTTGTGCGAGCGCGGCGCGCGCTTCATCAGGACGACCCATCTTCTCGAGAATATTGGAGAGCAAAATATACTGACTAGGTTGATCGGGTTGACGGCTAATCGCGCGGCGTTGAGCTGAGAATGCTTCCTCCAAATGGTTTTGTCTGACTTTAATGAGCGCGATGAGATGCAATGCCTCAGCATCGTGCACGTCGAGCCAACTAGCGTGGGACAAGGCGACATCTGCTCGACTAATGTCGTCCGTTTCCGCGTAAAGACGCCCAAGCGCGACTGCTGCTCCGTAGTGCCACCAATGTTCGCGGGCAAAAGTTTCCACCAGCGGAAGCGCCGCCTGCGCTCCTATCGTCTCGCGGCGCAGTTCGGCCTCATAGCTGATTAATTCCCAAACACCGGGATGCGCGCCGCGGGCGGCATCGAGCACAGCAAATGCGCCATTGTCGTCGCCGGCCTTATGCCGAACGCAGGCAAGATTCACCGCTGCGATCCAGGTTCTCGGATAATCCTTACTTATACGGGCATCGGCATTCACCAGGGAGCGGAAGAACGTCTCGGCTTCGGCCGCGTTGCCTTGGCGCAGTAAGATATTGCCAAGATTTATCCGAGCTGAAGGGTAATCCGGGTTGGTTTGCAGCACGCGGCGCAAGATTTTTTCAGCGGCGGCGTAGTCACCGCGTCGTGCGTAGACTTGGGCTAGATTGACCGAAACTCGCGGGCTGTCGCCACCGGCTGCAAGCGTGCGCTGGTAAAAT
>JBEEGY010000046.1:0-3830 GCA_041167145.1 Verrucomicrobiota bacterium | reverse complement strand
GAGATCATCGAGTTCTTCGACCAGCTCGACCTGCAACGTTCGCGCGCGGGTGGCCGACAGATAGGGATCGTGGGCCAGGACCCGCATTCCGAATGCGATGGCGCGCCGGCTCAATTCACTCCCAATTCGTCCCATTCCGATGACCCCAAGCGTTTTGTTGTAGAGCTCGACCCCTTCCAAATTCTTGCGATCCCAGTTCCCCCGACGCAACGTCGCGTCCGCCTGCGGGATTTTTCGCGCGACACAAAGCAGCAAGGAAAAGGCGTGCTCGGCTGTGGAGACCGTGTTTCCTCCGGGCGCGTTCATTACAATGATGCCGCGTCGCGTGGCGGTTTCGACGTCCACATTATCGACTCCGACGCCGGCGCGTCCGATGGCGCGCAGTTTTATGCCCGCGTTCAAAACCGATCCGGTGATCTTTGTCTGGCTGCGGACCACGACGGCGTCGAATTCGGGAATGACTCTGGTTAACTCGGCTTCGCTCAATCCCGTTTGCACGGATACTTCCAGCGCGCCATCGCGGCCGAGTTCGTCGATGCCGCGCTGGGACATCGAATCAGCGATCAGGACTTTTGGCACAGTCATGAGAGAAAAGAGTAGCACGCGTCTCGCCTGGAACCGATCCCTTCCCAAGCCGGAGGCTGCTCTTCATCAGCCAAAGATCACGAGCCGGATTTCGTCCGGCAGCTGTTGGGCCACGTTGGTTACGATGCTACCTCGCAGCAGGTGGGTGAGCGCGCTGCGTTGCGAAGCGCCAATCAACAGGTAATCGACTCCCATGGTTGCGGAAAGATCAAGGATTGTCGCGGCGGCGTCCTCGCTCACCGCATAAACCGGCAGCACACAAATGTTGCGTTCGGCGCCCAGTTTCATCATCAGCGACATGATCGCATTGGCTTCCGGATCATCCTGCCATCGGGCGCGACCGATCACGGCCGGCGCGGCGGAAAAGTAGACCGCGATTTCTTTCACATACAAAACACAAAGGACAGCCTTGCGTAGTTGCGCCTCATCGAGCGCAAAGCTCAGGACCGGTGTCATGCCGCGTGCGGCCACCATGATCTTTTGCCCCTCCTCAAGATGGGGCTGCATCGTCGCGGCCAGATCAGGCGCCACCATTTCAGCCACTCCGCGGCTGACCGTGAGCGTTTTCAATCCCGAGAGCTTGTGCGAATAGGCGCGCAGGGCGAACCCAACGCCGAGCACGCACATCGCGAAAAACAATGCGTCCGGCTTTGTTTTTGCGACCGTTAATTCCACGGCAAAAAGCACGATGAAGGTTAGGCCCATGATGACGCGCTGGTACCACGGAAGCCCAAGACGTTTGTTGAACGAGCACGAACCGAGATTGACGGTGATTGCACCGACCACGCCGATGGCGTAAAGCCCGGCCAGGGCTTCGAAATCCTTCGTGACCGCGAGAACCACAATCGGAATCGCGACCGCGGCGATAAGTGGAATGAAGGGCACGCCGTGACGATTGAGACGCGCGAGCTGTCGGGGCATTTCGCCGTCTTGCGCCATCATGTAGACCACGCCGATCATGGCCACGATGGCGGTGTTAACTGCGCTGAGCAGGAGCAGGCCGAAGATGGTGCCAACGACCACTCCAAGAATCTGGCCAACGGCCGGCCCCGTCCACATGGCGCCGTATTGCTCGGCCAGAAAACGCAACATGTCTTCCTTGTGCGCTGTGAGTTCCGGCAAGAGCGATTTAGGAAGCGAAAGCATCGCCCATCCGAGAAGCGCAGTTCCAAGAACGACTTCAACCGCCACCGGCAGAATCGCTTTAGTCGCCGTCCGCGTAACCTTCGGGCGGTCCGGAGTCGAATCCGAATCGGTCTTCATGACCCCGGTGATGTTGGCGACTGCTTCGACGCCACTGAGGGCCAGAATCACACCGACAAATGCGATCCAGGTGTTCCCAAGATTTTCGTGTCGCGGCTCCAGGTGCGCGAAGCTCAGATGCGGCGCACTCAGTACGACGATCACCAGCACCATCAACACTGCCGGAATTGCGAGGTAGAGCGAAACGCTGCCGCTATGTTTTGGGCCAAAAAAGTTGATCACGCCCACGACCAAAATCAGGCCCATGGTGGTGACGGCCGCATACTTGCTCGGCAACCCGAGATAGCTGACCGCCGCCCATCCGCTGAGGGCGGCCGTGACAATGAAATTCGCCACCAGCAGCAGCGCGCCCGCGGAAGCAAGAAATCGGCTTTGCTGCCGGGCGGCCGAATAAACACCGCCACCATCCGGGAAATGCGAACAAACGATGATATAGTTGTAGGCGACGACCGCCGTCAGAACGCAGACCGCCAGAATAATCGGCAAAGAAGCGAACCCCGCCGCGATAAAAGCGAGTCCGATAACATACGCTTTGCTCGTCCCCCAGTCGCCATAGAGAAGAGCGGCGGCGCGCTTCCAATCCACGTTGCGCGGGCGATGAATCCCGGCGCCATTCGAAAGGATAGGTGTGGCCATGTGGTCGCGACGCCTGAGCTTCGGTCTATATCAACCGAAGATCACCAACTCAATAGAATCAGGTAATTGCTGAGCCACACTTGTCGCAACGCTCCCCCGCAGAAGGTTCTCGAGAGTATGCCGCTGGGTCGCACCGATAAGCAAGTAATCAACGCCCATCGTCGCGGAAAGATCGATGATGGTGGCGGCGGCGTCTTCGCTCACGGCATATACGGGCAGGACGCAAACGCCGCGTTCCTCCCCCAGCTTCAACATGAGTGACATGATGGCGGCAGCGTGAGAATCCTCCTGCCATTTCGCGCGCCCCACTGTGGTTGTTCCCGAAGGGACAAAGACGGCAATCTCTTTGATGTAAAGGACGCACAGTACTGCCTTCCGCAACTGCGCTTCGTCCAGCGCGAATCGCAACACCGGCGTAATGCCCCGCGCGCAGACCATGATCTTTTGGCCTTCGTCGAGGCGTGGCTTCATCGTCGCGACCAAATCCGGCGTGACCATTGCCGCGACCTGACGAGTGACGGTCAACGTGGTCAGGCCGGAACGTTGTTGCGTCCAGGCGCGCAGGCCGAGGCCCACCATCAAAATGCAAATAACGAAAAAGAGTGCGTCATGCTTTTCATGCGCCAGCGTTAGTTCCACCGCGACCAGGATGAGAAATGTGAACCCGAACAAGCCGCGTTCATACCACTTCAAGTTCAGCGCCCTGTTGAACGCGCACGAGCCAAGGTTCAGGACGATCGCACCCACGACGCCAATTGCGTATAATCCGGCCAGCGCTTCGAAATCGCCTGAGAAAATCAGGACCACGACCGGTAGCGAAACGGCGATCAGGAGCGGCCAGCCGGGCACGCCGTGTCGCAGCAAATGCGTGAACTGGCGTGGCATCTCGCCATCACGCGCCATCATGAACATCAGGCCGATCAGCGCCACGATCGCCGTGTTCGCCGCGCTCAGCAGGAGGAGGAAAAAGACAATCCCGACCATGACCCCAAAGGCGTGGCCCACTGCTGGTCCAAAAGTGAGCGTCGCAAATTGCTCCGCCATGAAGCGCAGCATGTCTTCCTTATGTTGATCGAGAACCGCCGTCACCTCCGCCTTGGTTGTCAGGCCGAGGGTTTGCCGGAGCACGCCGGGCAGGGAGAGCATGGCCCAGCCGAGCAAGGCCGTGCCGAAAACCACCTCAACCGCGACCGGCCAAATCGCCTTTGCTGCTTCTCGACCCACTTTCGGAGCAGCGGCCGTCGATCCAAAATCGAGCTTCATCACGCCGGTGAGATTGGCGATCGCTTCGACGCCGCTGAGGGCAAGAATCACGCCGACGAATTGCACCCAAAGCTGGCGAAAAC
>JBEEGY010000045.1:0-4515 GCA_041167145.1 Verrucomicrobiota bacterium | reverse complement strand
TAACAAAACTGATTCTCAATGTTTTCATGAACCTCGGTTTAAACAGTTGCGGGCAACAGGTCAAGATGCTGCGCGGCTTATGAATAGACGCGGACGCGGCATTTTCCTAGACTGCGCGCCATGTCCGACGAGCCGGCAAAGTTTATTCTGGGCGACACGGCGATCTCGGCGACGGAGGAACATCCCGGCGGCAAAAGGGGATTTTTGGGCCGCCGCGGCCGGCAGCGCCGGCGGCTCACGCATTGCGAGAATTGCGGAACCGAACTGACCGGAAAGTACTGCGCGCAGTGCGGGCAACCCGCGATCGATTACCGTCGCTCATTTCGGCACGTGCTTGTCGATGTTCTCGATTCGTTTCTTAATTGGGACTCGAAGTTTTTCGCCACAATCGGTCTCCTCATCGCGAAACCATGGCGCTTAACGAACGAATTTCTGGGCGGACGCCGTGTGCGTTATGTGCACCCCCTCCGGCTTTATCTTCTTGCCAGCATTCTATTCTTCTTTGCCGTCAATTACTGGGCGAAATCGCTCCACATCGATCCAGGCCATTTGACCCCGGAGGCGCGCGCTGAAATCGAGGCCGACCTGAAGAAGGAAAATCTGACGCCAAAACAGCGCAAAAGAGTGGAAAGGGCTTTGAAAATAGCGGATTTGCCGCCGGACCTGGCAAGCCAAATGGCCGCGAAAGTTAACGAGCAAAAGGCCAACCCAGATAATGTTTCGCCCGCAGCCACCGCGTCGCCCGAAGCGAGTGCGGCACGGGAAGCGAATGTCTCAGCGCAGGCCACTGGTTCGCCCGAGGAGTCGCCCAAAAAACAAAAGACCGAGGAAGACTATGGGCCGCTCCTGAAATTTGGACCGGACTCGTCGGCGCCATCAAACGATTTTGAGAAATGGCTCGAGGCGCGCGCCAAACAGAAACTCGGCGAACACGGCACGAACGCTCAGTTGTTTATCATTACCGTGATCAGCAACCTCCCTTACATGATGCTGTGTTGCATCCCGCTCTTTGCTTTCGTGCTCAAGATTCTCTATATCCGGAAGCATACCTTTTATATCGATCACCTCGTTTACGCGCTGCACATCCACACTTTCGTCTACGTCTCCGTCATCACGATCGGACTTGCCACGATGGGTTTATTTCGTGTTGTCCCGCATCTTTTGGCCGGATGGATTGTGGGGCTTCTGTGGCTCGCGTTCGCGGTCCAAATCTTCCTCTCCATTCGCCGCGTTTATCGCCAGGGCTGGTTTTTCAGCACTTTCAAGTTCTTCGTCGGCGGGTTCGTTTACCTGATCGTGCTTTTTGTTGCTTTGGCCGCCACTTTCTTCATCACGCTGGCATTGCCGTAAAGATCGGCGGAGAGTGCCCGCAATGAAGACTTTGGGGATGGCGTTGGTTGTTTGCCTGGCTTGTACAGCTGCGGCCGCGGACCGTCACATCGCCTTTGAACGTGATCAGGCCGTCTGGATCGCAAATCTGGATGGCGCCGGAGAAAAGAAAATTACTGACGGGATCTTCCCCGCGATTTCGCCCGATGGAACACGAGTCGCCTTTACGTCCGTGGAGAGATCGGGAACATCCTACATTCGCCGCATTGCCGTTGTCGATCTTGCCACGACCAAAACGAACGTGTTCAAGGATATTCCGAGCGATAACGCCTATTATCCATCCTGGTCGCCCGATGGGACGCATATTCTTTTTACATTGCGCAACAAGGAAGTGTGGGACCTCGGTCTGATCAAACCCGACGGCGCCGAATTCCGCATTCTGAAAAAAGGCGCGCAAGACCACGTCACGCTTTATTCGCCCTGCTGGGGACGCGACGGCAAATCCATCTTTTGCCAGGACATGACCAATGTTTATCAGGTCGGCCTCGATGGCGCGGTCTTAAACAAGTGGAACGTGGAAAAAACAATTCCAAACGGAAACATGAGCGGCGATGCGCGGATCGACGTTTCGCCCGATGGAAAGTTTCTCCTGCTTTCCATCGACATGGGTGAACAGCACAATCGCAAGGATTGGGACGGCCCGCTGCCCGCATTGTGGACGTTTGAACTGGCCACGCAAAGAGCCGTGCGCGTCACGGCTAAGACGCTCTTCGGCTGGGATGGCTGTTGGATGGATGACGAGAACATTCTCTTCCTCAGCCAGGCGAGTGGTGAAACCAAGGCGTCGATTTACCGAATGTCGATTAACGGCCAAAATCTGAAGCGATTGATCACGAACGCGCGCATGCCGAGCGTTTCGCGTTGAAACAGGCCGGTGGATCTCGTTCGGGTCCATTTTTAACATGGGCAAAACGTCACCATTCTTTTCCGTTGTTATCCCGACCTACAACTCAGCCGCGTTGATCGTTCATTCTGTCCGCGCCGCTTTGGCCCAAACCTTTCGCGATTTTGAAATCATCGTCGTCGGTGACGGTTGCACGGACAACACGGGCGACATTCTCGCGCGCGAATTCGGCGAAGAAATCCGATGGAAGAACCTCGAGCGTAATTCCGGAAGCCAATCCACGCCAAACAACGAAGGCATCCGGCTGGCGCGCGGTTCGCACATCGCCTATCTCGGTCACGACGACATCTGGTCGCGCTACCACCTCGAGCTGCTTGCGCAAGTCGTGCGCGAAACCGGTCCGGACTTCGCCGTTAGCGGCGCCGTTTATTACGGGCCGCCTGGATCGATGTTCTATCAATTCACCGGAATTTTTGATGATCCGGAAACGGCCAGGCGAGAATTTTTTCCGCCCTCATCGTTTGCGCACAAACGGGACCTCACCGACCGCATCGGCGGTTGGCGTGAGCCAGACGAACTGCGTGCCCCGGTTGATTGTGAGATTCTACTGCGTGGCGCGTCTTTGGGATGCCGTTTTGCGTCCACGAAAACCATTTCCGTTCACAAGTTCGCGGCCGGTCACCGTTATCTTTCCTACCGTTTCCCCTGCCACGATGAACAAAAAAACATGCTTGGGCGACTGGGCGAGCCGGCCGGAGACGCACGCGTCTTAAGCGAGATCGTTGCGGACATCAATAACGGGGCCACGGTTTCCGGAGTTTGGTATCCCGATTTTGAGTGTTTTGCTCCGGGCGAACTTTATCGCCGGAATCGGCACAACAAAGGTCTTGAGCGAACGCCACCGCGGTTGCTTGAAAAGATGGAGCTCTTTATTATCGACGACTCGCCTGCCGCGCTCGACTGGCATCCGATCGCTCAACATCCCATCCACGGGCCGTTTCGTTGGTCCGGTCCAAATCCGAATCCGGCGCATCTCCTGAATGTGCGCGCCCCTGGCGGAGTGCAGGTTCGCATTCACATCGTCGACTTCGCCAACAAAAATCTCGCCGGCTCGCTCAAGATCGACATCAACGAACGCGAGACCAATTTCTTGTGCGAAAAAAACGCCGATGGCAGTTATGTCGTCAGTGCGACTTTTAGTGAGGCGGTAAACGACGGATTACTCTTGCGTTTCCGAATGCCGGCCAGTGTCCCGATTTCAACCGAATTTGGGACGTGCCGCGCTGGGTTAGCTCTCAGCTGGGTTGAGATTGCGCCGCTTCGTGAATGAAGCTGCGCCGCAACTATCACCATTTATAGGGAATCAAGCGCGCGGCCGCTTCTGAGTCCCAGGGCAAATCCAGCGCATCGGGCGCCTCGTAATTGTACATCCGGTCGGGCATGTTGATGATGATTGCTTCCGTCGTACCGATATTTTTCCAGCCGTGATAAAGATTTGGAGGAATAATGAGGAGGCCGGGATTTTTCTCACTAACAGTGAATTCATTAAGTTGCCCTACGCTGGGCGAATCATTGCGGCCGTCGAATACCACCATTTTTACGAGCCCCGTCACAACAAAAAGCCGGTCGGTGCTGAGTTGGTGTAACCCCCAGGCGCGGACCCTTCCCGGAAAAGTCGTTGTGGTGTGCACCTGCACGACCGGCCCGCCCAAAATCTCCCAGCTTGCGCGCGCGACCTCTGTTACATGTCCATCTTCGTGAGGAACTGGCCGGGTCGGGCGAAAATTCACGCCCCCAATGGAAAGCCGCGTCAGTTGACCTTTGGCATCAACCGCCGATTTCTTGGCTGCCAATTCAGATGCTCCCACGACGTTTGGAATCATTTTATCGCTCCAACATTTCAGGCTAACAAACTCCTCGCCTTCGCCAAAGCTTCTTCCAGTTTCGCAGGGTCGTTACCCGCACCTTGTGCGTTCTCGGGCCGGCCGCCGCCTTTGCCGTCAACCAACGGCGCGATTTCCTGGATCAGTTTGTTGGCCTGAAACTTTGAAGTAAGTTCTTTTGGCACCGACGCAATCAACGCCACGCGTCCATCCGACTTGCCAGCCAGAATAATCGGGCCGTTGAACTTGTTCTTGAGCACATCCACGACCGCCTGAAGTAACTTGCCGTCCGCGTTCGGAACTTCAGCGACTAAAAAAGTTTTCCCGGCATTGGACGCGGCGAGCTCGTTCGCAATTGTCGCGGCGCGACCCTGCAATTCCGATTCGTTCGCTTTCGCG
>JBEEGY010000044.1:0-2560 GCA_041167145.1 Verrucomicrobiota bacterium | reverse complement strand
TCAGAAAGTGTCTGGAGTAGCTTGCCCGTATCGTAAGGTTTCATGAGAAAATTGACGACGCCCAAAGGTTGAAGTTCCGCAACATTTGTGTGTTCGCCCTGGCCGGTGGAGGCAATAAGTGCCATCTCTGGTTTAATTTTTTTGATCTCTCGAGCCAGCGCCATTCCGCCCATGTGTGGCAAATCCATGTCCGTCAGGACGGCTTTGATGGAGTCGCTTTGCTCAGAAAAAATCTTCAGCGCCCCGCGCCCATCGCTCGCCGAGATAACCTGATAATTCTTATTCTCGAGCGTCATTTTAGTGACGCGCAGAATATTGGCTTCATCATCCACGAGAAGGACCAATTCGCCGTGTCCCCGGAGCAACTCGGGTGTCATCCCGGACTCGTCAGGAACCTCTTTCAATTGTGCGGGCAAAAAAATCTTGAAGGTCGTGCCACGACCGATCTCGCTGTAAACGGAAATAAAGCCACCATGGCTCTTGACGATGCCGAAGGCAGTTGAAAGCCCGAGGCCCGTTCCTTTTCCAACATCTTTGGTCGTGAAAAACGGATCGAAGATTTTATCGATCACCGCCCGCGCCATTCCGCTGCCAGTATCCCTCACGCGCAAGAGGACATGAGGGCCCGCCTTGGCGCCGGGTGAGATAGAGGCATAATGTTCATCGACGTCGAAATTTTCCGCGCCGATTGTGAGCGAGCCACCGTTCGGCATGGCGTCACGCGCGTTGACCGAAAGGTTAAGCAGCACCTGATGAAGTTGGGTCGGATCGCCTTCGATCGACCAAAGATCTTCCGCATAGCGGCTTCTAATCTCGATCAATTTTGGAAACGTTTTTCGCGCAATGTCGATCATTTCTTCGATCAAATGGTTTGGCTTGATCGATACGCGCTCGCCTTCGACTCCGCGAGCGAACGTAAGAACTTGCTTTACGACGCTGGCGCCGCGTTTCGCACTTTCCTCGATCATGGAAACCAGGGCCGGGATATCCTCCCGCATCGGATCGCCTTTAAGCACTTCAGCGCACATTAGAATCGGGGTGAGAATGTTGTTTAGATCGTGGGCAACCCCGCTGGCCAGTGTGCCAATGCTTTCGAGGCGTTGGGCGCGCAGCAGATGTGTTTCGAGTTTCTTTTGCTCGGTCACGTCGGTGTTGATGATCAGAATGGAGTTGGGCGCCGCCAACGCATCCCGGACCAGGGTCCAGCGACTGCGGACCATGACGGTGCCGCCGTCTCGGCAACTGTGCGTACATTCACCGGCCCATTTTCCATCCTTGATAACAGCTGCTCGTGCCGCAGCGGTAGCGGCGGGTTCGTCTTTGTAAAGGAAGCCGGACGCTTTCTTGCCCTGAACTTCCGCGGCCGTCCAACCATACAATTTCTCTGCGCCGTGATTCCAAAATTCGACGCGATCCTCCATATCGCGGACCATGATTGCGTCCTGCGCAAGGTCTAATAGTCTCGCCTGCTCGCGCAGGCGGTCTTCCGCGCGCCTTCGCTCGGTAATATCACGATTTATTTCGAGCACATATTCCCGCTTCGGCTCGCGCACGAGCGCCATGCGGCTCTCCACCGTGATTTGACGACCGTCGCTCGTGGTATGTTCCAGTTCCCCTTCCCACACTCCACGTCGAGCTAAAGATTGGATAACTGTTTGCAAACCGGCTGCAATTTTCGTGTTCAATAGCTGCTGCGGCGTGTTTCCAACCGCTTCCACGCTGCGGTAGCCGTAAAGATTTTCGGCGCCATGATTCCAAAACGTAATCCGACCTTCCCAATCCCACACGAGGACGGCATCGTAGGTTTGGTCAAATAACGCCGCCTGCTCCCGCAAAGTCTCCTCGGCTTTCTTGCGCTCCGTGATGTCGTTGATCAGCGCCAATTTCGCCCGTCGTCCGAGCCAAGTCACGTCGTGTGAAATGACTTCCACATCAATCATCGTCCGATCTTTCCGGCAGTGTCGCCACTGGATTGGATCCCTCGCGTCGCCATTTGCTTTGGACAGTTCGTCCATCAAAGCGGGAATATCTTCAGCCGGCCGGATGTCTTTGATGGTCATCGCCAGAAATTCGTCTTGCGAATATCCGTAGTGTCCGACCGCCGTGGAGTTCACGGCCAGAAATGAAAGCGTTTCGACATCGTAAACCCACATCGGGTTAGGATTGCTCTCGAACAAACTGCGATATCTTTCTTCGCTTCCGCGCAACAGCTCATCGGCATGTTTTCGGTCGGTAATGTCCTGAACGCTGCCTTCGTAATATAGCGGACGCCCCTCCGCATCACGAACGATTCGTGAATTCTCAGACACCCAAATCTTGGCACCATCTTTACGATAAACTTCGTACTCGAAACTGGTTACGAAGCCGTTTTCCTCCAGAGTTTGTTTAAATTTGTCGCGCAAGGCCGGGTCGGCATAACCCTGGCGGTCGATATCGTTGCGCACGCGGATTAATTCCTCCGGCGAATCGAAGCCGAGCATTCGAGCCATCGCTGGATTGGCGGAAACAAAGCGACCTGCGGGCGTGTTTTGAAAAATGCCGTCATTCGAATTCTCGAAAA
>JBEEGY010000043.1:0-7521 GCA_041167145.1 Verrucomicrobiota bacterium | reverse complement strand
AGAGCGCGTAACACGCCCACCAGTTCGCCTTGTCGCCGTAAAAGATGCACGTCGTATCCGGCGTGATGCCGTTCCTGCCGCAAAGCTCGGCGAATTTTTCTGGCGTGATGTAGTCGCGAATCACGGGGTCCTGCAGATCGGCGCGCCAATCAATCTGGACCGCGCCGGGAATGTGCCCGGTGTCGTACAGCAAAACATCTTCGTTCGACTCGACGATCCGGATCCCATCGTCCTTGAGATGTTTCTCGAGCCAATCGGTTTCTACCAGCGATTCGGGATGCGCGTATTGCGTGGGGTTCGTTGCCATAGGACCGGAAATTTCCGTCTGCTTCCGCTGGTTGGCAACCGGATTTAGTTCAACGGGGCGACGCACTTGCCGGAGGTGTCGCCGTCGGAACAGGTGACGTGACTGGCGCGGATGACGCAGCAGGTAAAAATGGATTTGTTACCGGAATCGCGTCTAAGCGCTTCGTAATTGCGGCTGCTAATTCGCGCACCTTTTTCTTGTTTTGACCTCCGTTGGTCTCTTTCACGAATGCATCGGATTCTGCCTGTATCTCGTCGTACTTTTTCGCGCAAAAAACCTTTAGTTGTCCCTCCAAATCTCTCTGCGCCGCCTCGGCCGTTTGCCCGCTACCTCTCGGGAGATCACCCGGCATCAAAGACGCCAGCTCGCGGGCGTGCAATTCGTTGATGTCGAGTAAAGCCTGAGCAAACGGTAGCTGTTCCTTCATGTCGTGAAACGAGCTCTTGCGTGACGTCCCATTTTTATCGAGTCCGTAGAAAACCTTCCACTCACTGACGTACGCGTAAAAAAGACCGCCGGCGTGAAGATTAAATTTGGAGCGCCAATTAACGAATGGTTTCACCCAAAAGGGATTACCGGGATGAGCTTTATCGTTAACCGCAAAATCGTCTACCGTTAGTTGATGATAAGGAACGAGCCCATGCTCGACATGGTCCCGCCAAGTTTCCATTACTGGCGCGCCTGGATTTTGCGCCGCAGCGACCGCGGCAAAAAAAGTTAATACCAATCCGGGGAGAAGGTTTTTCATAACGCTCGCTATTTCGCGTTGTACCTCGGATCTCCCACCTGTTTGCGCACCGCCGCGAAGAGCTTCTTAATTCCGATCTCGCTAAAGTGATTGGCAATCAAAGCGGGGACCGCCATGCCGCTGTCGGTGTAAATTGAATAAGTTGCGCGGGTCTTGGCCCTACCGTCTGGCTCCAGGAGCCACGAGCCGTCGCACAATTTTACTCGGAAGACGCCGCGCTTTTCACCGGGACCCTGTTCGTTCGCCGGTTCCCAACTATTGAGGTAAGCAAATCCATTTTCCCTCGGCCATGATTTCTTGTGAATGCGCAGCGTGTAATCGCGATCGCCAATGATCTTTGGTGAAACTCGCTGATAAGTCAGGACCGAGTCGCCTTCACGTTTCAGGACACGACATTCCGCCGTGTAAGGCATGAAGCTCGGATACCCTTCGAGATCGTCGATCACGTTGTGAACGGCGCGCGAGGGGGCGTTGATTTCGCCAACGGCTCTAAACTCCTTCAACAATGAACCGGCCCGCGCCCGGCTGTAGAGCGTGATGCCGCCACTTTCCTTGAGGAAGGTCCATCCGTCGTGGGGATTGGCGGGCTGAATAGACTTTGCCGCGCAGATCGAGAACGACATTCCAGCAAGGAAAACAAGGAGCGCTGTTAACCCTCGCCGTCTCATTCCTGCGATCCTAACGGAATACGCAGCCGATGCCTCAGAATTTCGTTGGGACGAAGCGCGCTCTCCCGCGAAGACCGCGGCGAAATAGTGTTTGGAGAACGGCAAAGCCGCCTAACGTCGCTTTCGACGTCTTCTATTTCTATCGATACGACTGTGTATTTTGACGCAGCGCTTTTCGAGACCGATGATCTGGCCGGCCAAGAGACTGACCCCTATCCCGGCGATCGCGATATTCGTGGAAAGCTCGGCGAGCGACCTCTTGCCGCTCACGCTTCCGTGCGTTGGAACGACATGTAGCATGAATGCACTTCGATTCTATTTGATTGATGCAGAGGAAAAGAACCACACCTGCGGTCGATCGCCGCTGCGATTATTGCGCGAGCAATCTAGCGCCGTTAACGCTATTTCCCTAACCCTCATATGCGCCATTGAAAATTTGGCGCGAAATACCGTTCTAGCGTTCCCCGAGATGGAGTCGTTGCACCTCCAATGGCTGACCAACCAAATGGCGTGGAACCATCGGCAACTTGGCCAGGGATCGGCCGAACCATCGATGGCGAGGCGCCTCGTAAAACTGTCCGACGCTGTGCTGGATGAGGTAGAGCGCGCCGTTTTGTGTAATCGTTGGTTCTAACATTTCGTTTAGTCCTGCTTTCTTCGCTGCAACGGCGATGATACAGCCGTGAACCCGAGTTCCCTAATGGTATTAGTCCATCTATTCTTTGCCGAAAGCGTGCCGCAACCACGCACCGATCTCCCGGAAGAACAATGCCAGCGCCGCTGTCGGATGTTCCTTGATCGCCTCCGCGATTCGCTCACTTAGGTCCTGCTGCGGATTTTCCACCGTCCCCGACAAATGCACGGTCGTCCACAGGTAGCCCTCATTTTCGCGCGCGAACACTTCCGTCACGACGGCTGCCGGCAGCCAATTGAGTAAGCGCCGCGTCACGCCCAGCTCCACTGTTCCGCGCAGCGATTCCTCGCGCGCGACCACCTCGCCTTCCGCACGAAACTTCCCTTTTTCTTCGATCACCAAATGTTTGACCTCGAACTTCGGGTAACGCCATTCGATATCGAGCTTGCACACATCCAGCGTGATGCGCTCGAGCGACTTGTCGTTCGCCAGCTCCGCGATCTTTTGCAGAAACGGCAGCGCCCGGATTCGTCCGTCATCGATGCGCAACGTCGCGTCGCCGCCCGAGCTTGCCATTTTCGGATCTTTTCCAGTCCAATGAATTTTGGCCGTGGCCGCGCCGGAGACATGCTCCCGCCAATTGTCCGGCACCCAGTCGTCGATCGGCACCTGCTCCATGCCGATCTTGAAGTCCACACTCTTGTCCTCGCGCGTTCCAGCTGTTCCCGCTGCCTGAATGCGTCCTTTCACCGGCCCCTTCGGATCCAAATCCAGGTTATAAAGAGTCAGAAGAGTTTTTGTGATCAACATGTGCGTGTGTTCGAGGCGCATCTCGGGAAATGACGCCATCTTCAACCGGCCGCCGCGGCCCTGATATTCGAAGTCGCGGTCGTGCGGTGTAATCAGGAGTCTCGTCCCGTAAAACCCGGCCGGCTTTTCTCGGAAACGCCAGGTCACATCCACCGGCTCCGATTCCACCCAATTCAGATAAACGCGTTCCGGCAGGAAAACCGCATACCACGGCTTCGCTGGAGACGGTTCCGGCATCGGTTCGTAAACCTGGATGCCGACCTCGCCGCCTTGCACGTGCACGTTATCCAGTTGCCAGAGCCGGCGAAACACGCCCCACGGATTGAACTTGGCTGTAATCCCGCGTGCATCCATCGTGCGCAACGCTTTCCATCCATCGTTCGCCTGAAACCCGGCGCTTTCCGCCGTCCATGTCCCGGTCCGCTTGATCGGCTCATAATGTCCGCCCGGGAAATGCAAACCTTTCGCCGTCTCCTTTTCCAACTCCTTGCGAAACGCGTCGCTTTCGACATAGCGAGTGAGCTTCGGATTCAAAGCCGCGATCCCAATTGCGCCCACGATCAACAAGAACGAGGCGACGCCTCCAGTGATTCGCCAAACTCTGTGCTGCCGAAAGAACGCGAACATTGCGTTCCTAACTAACGCTATTCCAAGATGTGCTTCAATTGAGCTTCCCTGAGTGCAATCGAGTGGGCGCCAGCGATTAGATCAGTGCGGAATGAATGCGCAGGCCAATCCCGCAATAACCGCACTTTTATTGCGCAGCCTTCGCCGCTCCCATCCACTTCGCGTACCAATCGAGATAGCGTTTGTAACGATCGATGATGTAGCTCGGTTTCTTGAGCCGGTGGAATTGGCCGGGATAAATGACGAGTTCGGTGGGGACGTTGAGGCTGCGCAGCGCTTGATACATCTGCTCGCTGTTGAGCAGCGGGACGTTGAAATCGTTCTCGCCGCATAGAAATAGCGTTGGTGTTTTGATTCGGTCGGCGTGCAGAAACGGATATGAAAGCTTCAGATACGCGTCCGTGTTTTTCCACGGCACACCGAGTTCCTCTTCGTAATCGATGACATACTGGTCCGTGCCGTAACCGGCAAGCACGTCCGAGATGGAAGCGCCGCTCGTCGCCGCTTTGAAACGCGTGGTGCTGGCGATGAGATAGTTGGTGGAAATGCCGCCGTAACTCCAGCCACCTACGCCGAGACGATCGGGATCGGCCAGGCCGCGTGCGACGGCGTCGTCCACGGCAGCCAGATCGTCCTCCACATCTACGCTTCCCCAGGCGGCGAAGATGCCCAAGGCGAATTTTTCGCCGCGCCCGGTGGAGCCGCGCGGGTTCGGCATGATAACGGCGTAACCATTCGCGGCAAAGAGTTGCGTCTCAAAACTAAACTCGCTCGCATACTGCGATTGCGGCCCGCCGTGCGGTCGCAAGAGCGCGGGCGGCTTCGCGCCTGCGCCAAGATCGACAGGATGAACGAGAAAGCCGTGCACCTCGGTGCCGTCTTTGCTTTTGAATTTTGTTTCCTCGACGCGCGCGAGTTTGAACTGGCTCGACCACGCGTCATTCTGTTTCGTCAGATTGCGCAGATCGTTTTTCTCGGCCGCGAAGATTTCATACGGACGGTCCGGTGTGCTCGCGCGCACAATCACTTTGCCATTCTTGCTTACATCGTAAGCGGTGAGGCTGCGCCGGCCACCGGCCACAGGTTCGGGCCCGCTGCCGCTGATCGGAACGCGCAAGAGAGTTTTCGCCCCGTCATCTTCCAGCAAGACGAAGATCGATTTGCCGTCCGGCGACCAATGTGGCTGAACAACGTTGCGATCCAAATTTTGCGTCAGCACTTTCGCTTCACCGCCGGCCGCCGGAATAATCGCGAGCGTGTGCACGGCGTATTCGATCTTCTTCGGGTCGCCGCCGTGAATGTATGCGATCGTCTTGCCATCCGGACTCCAGGCCGGCGCACTTCCCCAATCGGGATGCGGATCGGCCTCGGGCGAAGTGGTGATCTGCCGTTCCTTCCCACCCGGTTGCGCGCCGATTACCCAGACGTCCCAATTGACGGTGCGGTCGGGATCGTCCCCGCGCTTCGTCACGAACGCAATCTCGTTCCCGTCGGGCGACCAGGCCGGCAGAAATTCGTCGTGCTTGCCCGAGGTGAGGATGTCGATCTTGTGCGTGGACAGGTCGAGCAATTGCAGATGCGACCAGCGATCGGTGAGATAGCCGTCAATGTCCTGTTTAAAGTGAAACCGATTGATGACGAGCGGCGGAACGGTCTTCTTTTCTTTTTCCTTCTTCGCCGGTTCGCGCGGGTCGGGATCGTGCACGACCAGCACAATGCGCTTTGAATCTGGCGCCCACGCGAAATCCTCCACCCCGCCTTTCGTGTCGGTAATCTTTTCGGCTTCACCACCGTTACTCGGCAGGATCCAAAGTTGATCGATCTCGTTCTCGTCTTCGCGTCCGGAAAGGAACGCGATCCATTTGCCGTCCGGACTCCAGCGCGGATGCGACTGGCCTTTGTTTCCATAAGTGAGCGCGCGATTTTCTGAGCCGTCCCATTTCGCCAGCCAAAGGTTGCCGGGCATTTTGTCCTTCTCCATATCCGCGGCCTTGACGACATAGGCGAAGAAGTTTCCGTCCGGCGAAAGGTTTGGCTCATCGACGTCGCGCAACGCGGCATAATCTTCCGGCTTGAGATTGCGCGGTTGTGCAGCAGTCGCCGATGGCGAAGGCGACGGACTTGCCGTGGGGGTTGGGGAAGGCGTCGCGGCGAGCGCTGTGTTCGCTACGAATGATAGAAGAAAGAAAAATGCGGATTTCATAGGAACACTGAAGGGAGTAAGAGATTCCTCGACTTCGCTCGGAATGACAAAGAAGAAAGTGCGCAGCAACGGATGTTACTGATATTTCCGGCGTAGAGTCTCAACGGCTGTCCAGCAGACCGCCAGCCAGAAAATGCCGGCGGCAAACGCGCCCAGAACGTCGCTGAGAAAATGCGCTCCGAGATAAATTCGAGTAAGGCCGATGAGCAAGATCGACAAGCAAGCTGTGAGGGTGCAGGCCGCGCGTGCATTGCGGCTCTTCAAATTTCTCCAAGCCAACAAGGCGAGTAAACCGTAAAGCAACGTCGCGCCCATGGTATGTCCGCTCGGGAAACCGTAGCTCGACAGCGTGACGATCGGATTCTCCAAGAGAGGACGCTGTCGATGGAAGAGATGTTTGAGGAAAACGTTGAGCATGCTGCCGCCGAGTATGGTGAGCGCGACCAGGAAGAAATTGAGCCAATCCCGACGTCGGATAAAGAACACGGCCAGACAAAATGAAATCGCCGTGATCCATGCGACCGAGCCGAAGAAGGTGATTCCTTTCGCGACATTAATAATCAGCGGCGTGGCGTGCTGGTGAAACCAAAGCGCGACGCGTTGATCCGTTAATACGAGCGGATCGTCTGGCGAAAGGTCCTCGGCAACGGCGCCAAACCACCAGCCCGCCAGCAAAATGACAACAACTCCCATGGTAAGGTGGAGCCCGGCATAGCCCTCGGGCGAAAGCCGGTTTTGCAAAAAGCGAATCGACTGCTTGATCAAATTCGTCATGCGGGGGCCCAACCGTTCTCGGTGCGGACAAATCGTTCGGTCGAGAAAAGATCGAAGGCGCGGCGCTCCGGCTGCCACCGGTACTGCGCGATCGTGGTGATCGGAATTTCGATCTGGATCACGTTGAGCGAATTGGGCTGCCCGCGCCCGCGTGTTGAGGTGGTTGTGCCCGAGGCCACAATGAGCGCAGAGTAATTGTCGATCTTGTATCGCGCGGTCGTGCGGGTCGTACCGGCGATATGGAAATGTCCCGCGAGCAACATATCGACACGAATTTTGGCGAGAGCCTTCATGGCCAGTCGCGCACGAAGCACGACGCGATCGCCTTCCACTCCAGGGGGCAGGTCGAACGGATGATGGGTGACGACAATCTTCACATGCGTCGGCGGCACCGTGGCAAAGCGCGCGCGCAGTTTCTCGAGCTGCCGGCGGCTAATCCGGCCGTTCTTGCCGGTGAGCGCGCGAGTAGTGTTTACACCCGCGATGGCCATCTCATCATCGACATAGAACGGCTCCAGGTCCTCGGAGATAAATCGACGAAAGCGGTCGAGCATGCGGAAGAGCCGCGCAAAGACATTGTGCAGAGGCACGTCATGATTTCCCGGAACGACAATTTTCGGAAACGGAATGGCGTCGAGAAATCTGCGCGCTTCCAGGTACTCCGCGGTTCGCGCGCGTTGAGTCAGGTCTCCTGAGACCGCGACCAGGTCGGGCTTAGTTACGCGAATGAAGTCGAGCACCGGCGTCACA
>JBEEGY010000042.1:0-3634 GCA_041167145.1 Verrucomicrobiota bacterium | reverse complement strand
CTTGGGGAGAGACGAAGAGCGATAACGACCGCGGCGGTTATCACCTCGTTTGGACCCGAGACCTGGTGCAGAGCGCCACGGCGCTTCTCGCAACCGGCCAGACCGGAACGCCGCTGCGGGCGTTGATCTGGCTCGCCGCCCTACAGCGAACGGATGGCAGCTTCCCGCAAAATAGCTGGCTCGATGGCACCGCCTATTGGTCTGGTTTGCAACTCGACGAAATTGCCGCTCCGATCCTGTTGGGGTGGCGTTTGTACAAAGAGGACGCGACGATCGGCCTGTTCGATCCGCGCGTGATGATTCTGCGTGCCGCCGCATATCTCATCCTGCAAGGTCCCGTCACTGGGCAGGATCGGTGGGAGGAAAACGCCGGCTACTCACCCTCAACGCTCGCCACGGTTATTGCCAGTCTCGTGTGCGTCGCCGAGTGCGCCAGTGGGCTCGGCAACACGAACCTTGCGGATTTCATTTTAGCATATGCTGACTGGTTGGCGGCCCATATCGAAGAATGGACGGTCACTACACAAGGGGAGTTGGCCGACGGTTTTCCCCGTCACTATATCCGCATCAATCCAACCGCCCGTGACGCACCGGACCCTCATGCCGATCCGAACACAACGATGATCCAGGTTGCCAATGGCGGCGGCCTCCATCTCGCGCGGAATGTGGTCGGCGGCGACTTCCTTCACCTCGTGCGGTTCGGCATTCGCAGCGCCAGCGATCCAATCGTGCGCGATTCAATCGAAGTGATTGATCGAACGCTCAAACGCGACCTGCCGCAAGGCCCGGGCTGGCGTCGCTACAATCACGATGGCTACGGAGAGAAGGGCGACGGCAGCGGCTTCGACGGGACGGGCGTGGGTCGCTGCTGGCCGATTTTGACAGGAGAACGCGGTCAATACGAACTGGCTGCCGGTCGCGATCCGATGCCGTTCATCAAGACGATGGAACATTTTGCCAACCAAGGTGGGATGATCAGCGAACAACTCTGGGATGCTGATGACTTGCGGGAGGGTAGGATGAAACGCGGCTTCCCAACTGGCGCGGCCATGCCACTTTGCTGGTCGCACTCCGAATACATCTCACTCGTGCGCAGTCGCCATGACGGCGTTTGCTTTGATCGAGTCGAACCGGCGTTCCAACGCTATGTGGCGAATCCGGTGCAGAGCCGGTACGAGATTTGGAGCCTGCGCCATCCGTTACGGCGTATGTCTCACGGAAAAATCCTGCGGATCATCCTCGCTGAGGAGGCGACTATCGTCTGGTCAACGGATGGCCGGGTGAGCACCAACCAGTCCGACACTACCCATGAAAGCGGATTGAATCTCTGGTTCGCTGATTTCCCAACCGCGGAATTGCCCGTCGGTTCAGTGATTTCGTTCACATGCTTTTGGAAGCGCGATCAGCGATGGGAAGGCCAGAACTGGCAAGTGAGCGTTTAATGAAATCGACGGCGCCGCCATTAGAACGAGCGAGATTGTCGTCACCGCCGTCCGGCCACACTCGCGGGAGACCACCGGGGTTCGAGCCCTGTAGAGAAGGGAAGAAAGGGTCGCGTCTAACATTTGACATTCGGATGGCGTTGACGCGCGACATTTGAGTTATCGGCCATCCGATGGATGGCATTCTGTTTATCGCAGCGCGTAATGGTTCAAGTTCGTGATGTGTGTACTTTTTATTCTGCTCGCGCGTCGCGTGGCCGGTCAGCTTCATGGGTAATTTTTCGCCGACACCGGCACTTGCCATCTCACTATTGAATGAGTGTCGCAGACTGTGAAACGTCAACGACCGCATTGCTCACTTCCTTCGCCGATCTCAGGTTCGCTTCTCCGGGGTCTATCGACATCAATAGCGGACCACGGGAGAATCCGCTCCAATGCGAGAGCGAAGAGCCGCTCGGTGCTGGGTATGTTTGGCGTTTCAATGCCAACTGAAACGCTCGATTCCTCGTCCTCGTCACAGGCACCCGCCTCTGAACCTGAGCGGCTTGCCTATTCCCTTCACGAGGCCGCCGATCTCCTGGGGGTCGATTATTTCAGCGTCTATCGTCTCATTCAGCGCGGAAAGCTTCGCGCGTGTCGTGCACTTCGTGGCAAGCTCTTAGTACCGCGGACGGAATTGCTCCGGCTGCTCAAGGGTTGAAACGCGCTCGTCGGCGGTTCGTTAGGCTGCGATGCCAAAACTAACGCGCCTCGCCTGCGCGAAGCTATGGTCTTGACGCAAGTGGCCGTAGGTTTTCATACACAGTGCGCCGCCGTCTTTGTGTCCAAGCCAGCGCGACACAGTCGGAATGTCCACACCGCTTTCAATACAGATGGTCGCAAACAGATGCCGAAGATCGTGGTGCGTGATGCGCTTCATCCCGATCTTCGCCGCGGCGTTGGTCATGCTATTCTGGCACTCGAACACTCGCATCACTGTCGCAGTTGTCGATTCATCGGAGCGCGCGGATCGGAGTTCCGTGAGCATCTGTTCAAGCTCTGGAATCATCGGCACGTAGCGTGTCTCTCCATTCTTCGTGGCGGTTTCGGGGTCGCCGCGGACGTGAAGCTCCCGGCGAGCAAGATTTGCATCGGCCCACGTCACGTATTTCGCTTCGCCGATCCGCACACCGCTGTAAGCGAGAAAGCGAACAAGGTTCGCGCAATCCTTCGACTGGCGTGCACCGGCCGTACGGATCTCGTCAACGAACCGCAGAAACTCCTCGCGTGACGGCAACGCAAGGCGCTTCTGTCGCACTTTGACCCGCGAAAGCCCAGCGGCTGGATTATTGAATCGCGCTCCGGTGCTGATGGCTTCGTCGAACACGGCGCGCAACGTTCCGATGCTGTTATTTACGACGGTCGGCGCGTATTGTTGCTGATACTTAGTGAGCCAATTCTCGCAATCTCGATCGGTTACTTTGCGCACGTCCGTCTCCATCAATGCCGGCCACGAACGCTCAATGAAGTCGATCATCATCTCCCGATAATCTTTTGACCTCGGTTTAAGCGACGCGCTTGCGCGGACTTTCCGAAGATAAACTTCCCTCGCGTCGCCTACGGTCATCTTGCCGTGCGCGAACGCTTTGACCGACTCGTGACGCGAGCGATACTCGCGCATCTTGTCCGGCAGCCGCTGTTTTGCCACCGAGAACACCGCCGTATCGAGGCTCTGGCGAATCGGTTTGCCGCCCACTTTGAAGCGCGCGAAGTACGTGCCCGAAGGTCGATAACGAAACAGGTTCTGGACGCTCGTGCTTTCCCAAAGCGGTTCTTCCGTTGTCGACATGGCGCCTCGCAAGAGTCGCAGGGACCGCGAGACACGTTGCTCTGTCGGGGGAGCGAGCGGCGGTTGGCGCTACGGCTCCGAGCGCGCAAAGCGACTTGCCTGTGTATCGGAAGAGTGGACAGTGGTTCCGCCGTGGAATCCCGATCGGTCCGCTTTTTTGCTGAAATTTTGCCAAGGGGTACAAATCGGGGGTACAATGGCCCGAGAGAAGGGCGTCAATGAATGCGCTTTTCCCTCGTAAATGCCGGCATAGCTCAGTTGGTAGAGCAGCTGATTTGTAATCAGCAGGTCGTCGGTTCGAATCCGTCTGCCGGCTCCATCGTGAAGCAGCAATTTCTGAGAGTGGGAAAAAAATTTGCTTAAA
>JBEEGY010000041.1:0-7278 GCA_041167145.1 Verrucomicrobiota bacterium | reverse complement strand
TTTTGTAAAGGAGATCGCTGGCGGTGTGCGGAGAGATGTGGTCCTGCAATGTGCGCGCGTCGAATTCTTGATCTCCATTGGCAACGGAGACGGCGAGAAGATCGCTCCGCCCGCCTTCGCCGATGAGCCGGCTGAGACTTTCGAACCGCGAATATTTTGCGCCGAGGTGGACGTTGAGACTGAGCGCCGAGGAGTCGTGATCGACCGTGGTCGTGTTCATCTGCAATGCGCGCACATTTTCGCCCCAGGTCTGCGCACAAACGTAAGTGATCTTCGCGCCTGGCCCGGCGATGAGGTCGTTCACGCCGCACGCGAAGCCTGCGGCCTTTCCATGGGCCGACCGAAATGACTCAATAACCGTCACCTTCGCGAGCTCGTCGGCGACAAGAAGTAAATGCGGAAAGACGGACGTGTTCTCGCCGTGCAACCAATGGAAAATCTCGATCGGCAATTCGATTTCGACCCCACGCGGGACGTAAAGAAATGTTCCGGACGAAACCAAGGCCTTGTGCAAGGCGGCGAACTTCGCCGAGCCGAGAATGGCCGGCTGCGACATGAAATATTTTCGAAAGAGATCGGCGTGCTCGACCATGGCGCGCTCAAGCGGTTGGAAAATGACGCCGCGCTTCTTCAGTTGCTCGGAAACGACGTCGCGCTCGATGAGCTGATCGCCGGCGAAGATCAAGCGAGCGGCGACTTCGTCAAGTCCGTCTGATTGCTCAAGAATCGAAGCGCGATCTTCATCGCGTAGCGCACCGCTGAACTTAAACGGATTGAGATCGAGAAGATCGACGCTGGAAAATCGCCAGAGCTGGTCTTTGCGCGTCGGCGAGGGAAGTGATTCGAACTGTTCCCAGGCTTCGCGCTGTTGCTCGCGAAACCACTCCGGAAAATCGGATGACTCCCTCGGTCCCGAAAGGATCGAGCTTTCCAGCACTTCATTGTGGGCGACTAACGACATGTCGATCTTGGACAGAAATAGCGGTCTCGAGACCGCCAGGTTAATGTAGCGCGAGCGTCTCGCTTGCGTTTTTACGCTGACGCAAGCCAGAGGCTCGCGCTACTTCAAAAATTATCCGACCGAGCCTTCCATCTCCAGTTCGATCAGGCGTTTGAGCTCGACGCTGTATTCCATCGGGAATTGGCGCACGAGATCGTTGACAAAACCGTTCACGCTAAGACTCATGGCCTGCGCTTCGGTCAGGCCGCGCTGTTGCATGTAGAAAATTTGTTCGGCGCTAACCTGGCTGACGCTCGCTTCATGTTGCACAGCGTTGCCGGTGCCGCGCACGGTGATGGCCGGATAAGTGTCGGTGCGCGAGGTTGAATTGATGAGGAGCGCGTCGCACTCGGTGTTATTCTTGCAGTTCTTGAGATGTTTTGGCACATGAACGAGCCCGCGATACGTGGCGCGGCCGGTGCCGATTGAGATCGATTTCGAAATGATGTTCGAGGTCGTTTCATCGGCGGCGTGGATCATCTTCGCGCCGGTGTCCTGATGCTGACCGTCGTTGGCGAGCGCGATGGAAAGAACTTCGCCGCGCGCTTTGCGGCCTTTCATGATGACGCCCGGATATTTCATGGTCAGGCGCGAACCGATGTTGCAGTCAATCCACTTCACCTCGGCGTCCTCGTGCGCGATTCCACGTTTGGTCACGAGATTGAAAACGTTCTCGCTCCAGTTTTGGACGGTGATGTATTGCAGCTTCGCGCCCTTGAGCGCGACTAGCTCGACGACCGCGCTGTGTAACGTGGCCGTGTTGAACTTCGGCGCCGTGCAACCTTCCATGTAAGTCAACTCCGAACCTTCGTCGCAAATGATGAGCGTCCGCTCAAACTGTCCGAAGTTCTCGGCGTTGATGCGGAAGTAAGCTTGCAGCGGATGCTTCACTTTCACTCCGGGCGGGACGTAAATGAACGAGCCGCCGCTGAAGACCGCGGAATTCAAAGCGCTGAATTTGTTGTCGCCGATCGGAATAACTTTGCCGAACCATTTCCGGAAAATCTCCGGATGATTTTTCAAACCCTCGGTTGATCCAACGAAGATGACTCCCTGTTCGCCGACGGCTTTCTTGATGTTTGAATAGACGGCCTCGCTGTCGAATTGCGCTTCGACACCGGCCAGAAACCGGCGTTCCTGTTCCGGAATGCCGAGCCGCTCGAATGTGCGTTTCACGTCCTCGGGCACTTCTTCCCAAGTTCGCTTGGCCTGAGTTCCTCCACTCAAATAGTACCGGATCTTGTTGAAATCGATTGCCTCGAGATCCTTGCTCGCCCAATGCGTCGGCATCGGTTTTTCCAGGAATGTCTTGAGACCTTTCAGACGAAATTCGCGGACCCAATCGGGATCTTCCTTAACGTCGGAGATGTAGTGGATGGTCTTTTCCGACAAGCCGGTGCCCGCGTCGTAAGCGTGGTCAACGTCGTAGGAGAAATCCCCGATGTTGCGATTGATGTCGACCGCTGATGTTTCAGTTTTCATTATCGATCTTAGTTAACTGCCATTTCGTGGCTTTCTTCGCGGGCCCAATCATAGCCGCGCTCTTCGAGTTCGAGCGCGAGTTCCTTGCGGCCGCTCCGCACTATACGCCCTGCCACCATCACGTGCACGTGATCCGGCACGATGTAATTCAGGAGCCGTTGGTAGTGCGTGATCAAAAGAATACCGATGTTCGGTCCGCGCATTTCGTTCACGCCGTGCGCAACAGTTTTAAGGGCGTCGATGTCGAGACCGCTGTCAGTTTCGTCGAGAACCGCGTATTTTGGCTCAAGCATGGCCATCTGCAAAATCTCAGTACGTTTTTTTTCGCCACCGGAGAAACCTTCATTTACCGAACGCGAAGTAAATGAGCGATCCATTCCAAGCAGCTCCATTTTTTCGTAAAGCTTTGCGTAATAATCGGTCGCCTCGAGCTCCTCGCCCTCCGGCAAACGTGCCTGTACTGCGGCGCGTAGAAAATTTGCGATGGTCACGCCGGGAATCTCGCTTGGATATTGAAAGGCGAGGAAAAGTCCGCGCCGCGCGCGTTCGTCCGGGTCGAGTTCGAGAAGATTTTCGCCCTCCATGGTGACCTTGCCTTGAGTCACTTGATAATCGGGATGACCCGCCAGGACCTTAGCCAACGTGCTCTTGCCCGACCCATTCGGTCCCATGATGGCGTGAACTTCGCCACGCGGGACATTGAGACTAAGCCCGCGGACGATCTTCTTGTCCGCGATAGTTACGTGGAGATTATCGACGGTGAGGACGTTCATATTAAGGGGGAGTAAAACTATACCGAGATTTGTCGCGTTTGCGAATGGCGATTTGGGCCAAAGCAGAGTGTAGTTTCGTAAGCGCCAGACCGAATTGCCCAGCGGATCGTCTGCGACGATCTGTCACAGGAAGCCAATTTTTCGGGCCAAAATCGGCAGCGGCGAGGCACTAGGGCTGCTTCCACAGAATGGCGATGGAAGACAAGTCAGAGAACAAACGAGTTGGCCCGGTCGAGTCCAATCCAATCTCCCAGGCGACAAGCGAACTCAACAACATGTTGCAGATCATCGCCGGCACGAGCTCACTCATCGAAAACATTTGGGAGGGAGCTGACGGCTCCGAAAAGTATCTGGCCATGTTGCGCACCAGTATCGAGCGCGCCGAAAAGGTGACGGCCGAGCTGGCCCAGTACGCCGGCGGTTCGAACAAGAAAGCGTTCATGCATCCCGAGATCGCCGGGTTCTTGAAAACCAAGAGCAAGGCCAGCGCAGATATAGCGCGGCACACGCTTCTGCTCGTTGATGACGAAGAAATGGGACTCATGTTGGTCAAGCGTCTGTTGTGTGAGGCCGGTTTCCACGTCATCACCGCGCAATCCGGCTTCGAGTGCCTCGATATTTTTAGGCGCGGCCCGCATAACTTCGACTTAGTCCTTCTCGATTTTACGATGCCATTTATGGATGGTGAGGAAACGTTCGAACGGATGCGTGAGATTCGCCCGGACATTCCGGTCGTGCTTTGCGCCGGTTTCATCGAGCACGAGAGACTGGAGCGAATGTTACTGGCGGGACTCTCCGGATTTTTGCGCAAGCCTTTCGCGCCCGACGAGATCGTCAGCCATGTTCGATCGCTCTTGGAAGGAATAAAGTTCATGGGCACGGATAAGCGGTCTGAAATGCCTGTGGCAATTTGAGTGATTGAATGAAGTCAACGTCTCAGGTCCGGACATTCGCGAGATTTTCGTCCAATCGTCTTTTCGATGGAATCGAGCGTCGCGTTCTGAAAGAGATTCGCCCGCACGTCGGTCTACGTCGTGTTGAAAAAGACGAAGTGGTTTACCGGGAGGGCGACCGGGGCGATTTTCTTTATCTGGTAGGCGAAGGCATGATCAGGATCTCGCAGCTCAACCGACTGGGCCAGCCAGAGACATTGGATTACGTTGAGTCGGGTAACTTTTTCGGCGGCCGGGCTCTGCTGGAAAGAAAGCCGCAGTCAGCCATGGCCGTGGCGACGGAACCCACTCTTTTGGGAATCGTCGACGAAGCCGCTTTTCAGAAAATGCTCGCGCTGGCCCCCTCCCGTTTGCACCTAAACTTTCTCCGCGCCGTGACCGAGCGTTTACGAAGTATTAACGCGCGTTTCATGACTGATGTACTGCGCAGCGAGCGATCGCGCGTGGTAGAGCGGATGGCGGATTCCGTTTTGCACGACCTCAAGAACCCCATTTCGATTGCGCGCTGCTGCGCGGATTTGATTGCGGCCGAAACGAATAACTCTGAAATCCGCGACCTGGGGATTCTCTTGCGCGGAGCAGTGAAGAACATAATCGCCACCACCCAGGACCTGCAGGATTACGCACGCGGCGCGATATCCCTGAAGAGACAAGCTGTTTCTATCTGGCGTGTCCTCGACGAGCTCAATAAGCAATCGCTCCGGCTTTTGCCTGGAAAAAACGTCGAGCTTTTGAAACAAATTCGCTACGACGGAAATATCGATGTCGATCTTACGCGCTTCGTGCGGGCGCTGTGCCACGTCATCAAAAATGCGTTCGAAGCCATGCCGGGCGGCGGTGTTCTGCGTTTGACCACCGATCTTGTGCATAACGAAGTCGTTCTGCGAATCACCGACACAGGTACCGGAATGGATCCGGAACTCTTGCCAAAACTGTTCACGCCCTTCGAGAGAAACTCCGATTCGCTTGGGACCGGCCTGGGTTTGGCGATTGCCAAGACGATAGTTGAAGCGCACGACGGGAAGATTTCCGTTGCGAGCGTGCCGGACAAAGGCACGACGGTGGACATTCGATTGCCGGCGCTGGTCGAAGACTGAGCACACCGGCCCGAAATTGCCCAGATTTGCGAATTGGGAATTGCGATTTAACTATCTTCTGCCGAACAATCGAAAATCGGCAATCGCAAATCGAAAATGCGTTACCCCGTGGTGTAATGGTAACACAGCGCCCTTTGGAGGCGTTATTCTTGGTTCGAGTCCAAGCGGGGTAGCCATACAGTTCCAGCGCAACTTTCCCTGCCGCCGCTGGTTAGACATACTGCAAGCAGGATGGGCCCAGATTGAGTGAATGATTCGGAGTGCGGCGCAGTCCAACCTCCCGCCACGGCTGATGCGAATAATCTATGAAGGGATAGGCCTGCCGGAACACGAAGGAAAAACTATGGGGCGCAAAACCGTTTTAGAGCACTACCGCATCTGCGAAGGGAATGGGTCCCCGTTAGAATCGAACCGCACCAATGGCTTGATTGCTTACAAAGCCGTCGACACCCGATTCGGCGAGACGGTTACGATCAAAAAGGTCCCGATTGAAGATGTCGATCCTACGGCGCGAGGGCAATTTGAAGAACAGGCGCGCGCAGCTCGCGTCCTCGATCACGTCAATATCGCCAGGGTCCTCGGTTTCGGAGTCGAGGAGGGCCACTTTGTTTTCGTCACGGAATATCTCGATGGTGAGACGCTTGACGCTTGGGTCGGGGCGCATGGTCCGATGCCGGCCGACGCGGCCCTACGAGTCGGATTGCAAGTAGTCAATGCTCTGGCTGCGGCTGGCTTTCATGCGGTAACCCATACCTCCCTTCAACCGTCCAACCTCGCCATTGTCCCCGGCGAAGTCGCTGAGGGCGGTTGGCCGTTTGTGAAGCTGACGAATTTCGGTATTGCCAGCTCAAAACCAATTTCGGAGACCGGAGCGATCGCTTCAGTAATGCCGCAATTCGCTAGTCCCGAGCAATTGCAAGGCGGCGTTTCCGATTTTCGCTCCGAAATTTATTCTCTCGGCGCCACGATGTGCTTCCTGCTGACTGGCGCAATGCATTCGCCGGAATCGCGTTTGCGCCAATTGAAACGATTTCCAAAGCCGATCCGCAACTTGCTTGTTCATATGTTGCGAGAGAATCCGGATGACCGCCCACAGGATCCGGTTGTCTTTGCCGAAGCGATTCGCGAAGGCCTCACCAGCATTGCGCGACGCGAAGAGTTCGCGCGGAAGTTTGGCATCCCAATCGTTCCTGCATTTCAGAAAATTCGGGAGCGGTCACCGGTTTGGTTGCCACGAAGAGGGCTCGCCATTGCTGCGCTCGTCGTGATGTTGACTGTGCTGGCCGGGCTTCTATGGCCGCAAAGCATCAGGACGTTCTCTCGCAAAAAAACCGCCGCGGAACCGATCGGTGTTCCAATCGGTGTCCCCGAGGCTTCTTCAGCGCCGGTTGCGCAACAAACCGCGCCGGCTCAAATTAATTCCCCGATTCCAGCGCCGCCGGTGGCGAGTTCGACTGAGGCTGCGCCCCCGATTGTGCAACAACTGCCGGCTTCCTCCAACGTTGTGCGAGCCGATCAGGTTCCGCCTGCTTCAGACGAGATCGCGGCAAACGATCAAAGCCCCGAGCCTCCGCCGCCCGGGGCGGGGCCGGGCGAATCGCCGACAACGATTGTGGAATCAGACTCGCAGAAAGCTCCGCCTACCCAGAACGGGAATGTGGATGCAGAGGCTTCCTCGGCGAAGGTTGAAGACCAGTCCGCGGCGCGAAGCGAAGAGCAATCAAAGTTATCCGAACCTGCAGACGCCAAAGCTCGTGCCAAGACGACAGCAGCGGTTTCATCCAAGCGCCGATCAACGGCGACTTCCAAACGAGCACGCATCGCACAAGTTCCCTCTTATCGCTCGGAGGACGCGACGTCAGCGTTGGAGCCTGGAACTTTTCGCGCTCGAGTCATTGGAACGACACCGAATGGAAACGTGATCTTAGCTCTGCCCTCCGGTGAAACCGCAATTGCGGAACCGCCTCGGCGCC
>JBEEGY010000040.1:0-3487 GCA_041167145.1 Verrucomicrobiota bacterium | reverse complement strand
CGATCGGGAAAGCGCGCAAGCGTTCATAAGCAAAGAGCATCACACAATTAGCAACCTTTGCGCCCACACCCGGCAGCTCACACAGCTTTGCCCTGAGATCGCCATCGGACAGCGCCGACCATTTTTCCAGGTCGGCTTCGCCCGAAGTCACGAGTCGCGCCGTGGCCAGCAAATTCTTCGCCCGGTAACCCAGCGCACATCTGCGCAATTCTTTTTCCGAACTTTGTGCCAGCCGTTCCGCTGATGGAAACGTGTACACGATGATTGCTCCGCCACGCCGAAGCCTTGGCGAAGGCGGGTCAATCTTGTTCGCCACTGGACGAACTCGCCGTGGCGAGCGGGCTTCGCCGAAACGTTCCCGCAATTTCCGCGAGATTTGCCGGATGTGCGCCACCTGTTTCATCGACGAACAGATAAACGTCGCCAGGCATTCCCACTTCGGCTGGCGGATAATGCGCAGCCCACGGCAAAAATCGCGCGCCTCGTCCATGACGGCATCGCGCGGAAACGCGGCGCAAATCTGCGCAAGGGGATGATCGAGCGCGAAATAATGAGCTACAATTCCGGGGAGCGCACGCGGCTCGCGTGCGGGCGACGGCGGCTCGCCGTCGCGAACTTTAAGAACATCGCCCGCCTGCTCCACATAAACCGCTTCAGCGCCAATTGTTCCGCAGAATCCCTTACCGATCTTGTCCCAATGAAAGACTTGGCCAGACCCGAGGGTCATCGCCAGGTCGAAATCAGGGGCGTCGATTTCAGTCAACTTCATCAAACTTTTTTTCGCCACAGATTAACACCAGCCTTCGTATAAAACTACGGCATGGCAGGCAGATGAAACAGAGATGATCCGATTCCGAATTCTTTTTCGACCGTGAAAATCTGTTTCATCCGTGGCTGAAGAAAATCCGCGTTGCGTCGCGCAGAATTTCTGGCAGCTAAATGGCCATGAACGCGCGCCTGGCGATCGATGCCGTTGTTCTGCTTGCCTATTTTTTTGGCATTGTCGCGCTTGGCCTGTGGGCCGGCCGGAGAAACAAGAACCTGCAGGATTTCTCGCTCGGGGGCCGGTCGATTCCATGGTGGGCAGTCCTCGCGTCGATTATTGCAGCTGAGACGAGCGCCGCCACTTTTCTGGGAACGCCGGCCGAAGGCTTCAAAACGAGAGGATACTTCTACGGCCAGTTGGTCATCGGCACGATCCTGGCGCGCGTCGTGATCGCCTCCACCTTCATCAAGCCCTACTACGACTATCGGGTTCAAAGTGTTTATGAGTTTCTCACCGTGCGCTTTGGCACCAAGACCAAGAACATGGCGAGCGGGATATTCCTTTTCACCCGCGTACTGGGAATCGGCGTCCGTCTCTATCTCGGGGGCGCGATCATGGTGGTGATCTGGCGTTACCTATTTCCCTCCCTGCCCGTGAATCTGAATACCTACGTTTGGGGCATCATTTTCGTCACCGTTATCACCACGATTTATACGGCGGTGGGCGGAATCAAGGCGGTCGTGTGGACAGACCTGATCCAGGCCGTGTTGATGTTCAGTTCCGTGATCTTTGCGATTTTCCTGTTGCTCAGACACATCCCGGGAGGATTCGACACGGTAAAACAGAATCTTGGTGGATTAAATAACATCAAGATCTTTCAAACCGGTTGGGATTCAGCGCTCCCCTTCGGCACGGCCATGAAGGCTATGCTGGAAGAGCCATACACTCTTTTTGCGGCGTTCATCGGCTCCACTCTGCTGACCATGGCAACTCACGGAACCGATCAGGACATGGTGCAACGGATGTTGACGGCGCCCAATTACCGGAAGTCTCAACTCTCATTGGTTCTGAGCGGCATTATGGATCTGCCGATCGCGATGGCGTTCCTGACCGTGGGCATCCTGCTTTCGGTTTACTACTCGGTAGTTCCCGGCACCACGTTGCCCGCGGCGGATAACGAGATCTTCGGTCATTACATCGTGCACGAAATGCCTGTGGGTTTTCGCGGACTAATCATTGCCGGTGTCTTCGCCACGATGATGGGCTCAACGTCCGCCGCACTGAACGCGCTCGCGACCAGCTTCACGAAGGATTTCTACCTTCCTTATATTCGGCCCGGTGCAACCGATCGTCAGGCCATCCGCGCCGCGAGGATCGCGACCGCAGTCTTTGGCATTCTCATGATCATCGTCGCTACAGCGGCGGCCAATGCCGTTCTCCAAGACGCCAAGCTGACCATTATCCCCATTGCTATTGGCATTCTCGGTTATACCTACGGAGCACTGCTCGCAGTTTTTCTTCTCGGAATGCTGACACGCAGTCGCGGGTCTGACGGCATTAATGTCGTCGCCATGATTATCGGTATCATCTCAGTGCTCATATTGTGCAAAGTCACCATCCCGGCTCTCGACCTCGCCTCTCTTTTCACCGGAAAGATCGTGCCCGCCACGTGGAATTTTGGGTGGTTCATGCCTGACTGGTGGCCGAAAATCGCATGGCCATGGTTTGTTTGTGTCGGGTGCCTCGTCACGCTTGCAATCAGTGTCCTCTTCCGCACACCGGAGAGCCAGATCGCGACCGCCGAAGCGCACGTTCGGGTCGCACCTGCTCCACGAGTATAGCACCGCCAATCTTCGAGGCGGTCGTCACAAAAAATCGCGCTACACTTTCTTGTCTGTCGCCGGTTTGATCGACAATTCGCGCAACTGCTTGGGATCAACGTCGGCCGGGGACTGCGACATCAAATCCATCCCGCGGTTGTTTTTCGGGAAAGCCATGACGTCGCGGATGCTTTCTTCGCCGCAAATCAGCATGACCAGACGATCGAGACCAAGCGCAATCCCCCCATGCGGTGGCGCACCGAGACGAAAGGCGCGCAGCAAATGGCCAAACATCGATTGTCGATCTTGCGCAGTCACTCCGAGGGCTTCGAACATCTTCTCCTGCAGCTCCGGCTCGTGGATTCGCATGCTGCCGCCCCCGATTTCGACGCCATTCAAGACGACGTCGTAGGCTTCCGCGCGAATTTCGGCGAACTTCTTCGCTTCCAATAACGGCATGTCCTCCGCTTTCGGTCGCGTGAACGGATGATGCACCGCGTTCCATTTATTCTCCTCCGCGCTCCATTGCAGCAGCGGAAAATCCGTCACCCAAAGAAAATCGAGGTCCGAGCCGGAGTCCGAGTCGGACGGGCGGTTAGCAGAGCTGCGATTCAAACCTTGGATCTCCGCGACGCGCAACCGGATCCGGCCCAGCACTTCCGTGGCGATCTCCCATTTGTCAGCCGCGAACAAAATCAGGTCGCCTTCCTCAATATTTAACTTCGATTGCAACGCCGCTTTCTCGGCGTCGCTAAAAAACTTCACGATGGGCGATTTCCATTCGCTGCCTTCGACCTTGATGAAAGCGAGCCCTTTCGCGCCAAAAATCTTGGCCATTCCAGTCAGCTCGTCGGACTGGCCAATCGTCAGCGTGGCAAATTGTTTCGCGTTAATCGCCTTG
>JBEEGY010000039.1:0-9016 GCA_041167145.1 Verrucomicrobiota bacterium | reverse complement strand
GGATCGATCCCAAGTCGCCACGATTTTCCCATCTCACGCCAGCACAAAAATGTGCCAGCCGTCGCCAGAACGCACAACATTGCTCCGGCAAACCCGAGAATGGTGAAAGCGAATCCGGTGACTGGTTGGAACCACTTTGAAATGGGTCGTCCAATCACGGCCACCCATGGTTGCAAACACCACGCAAACACGAGAGGCATCCATACGACACGCAGCCATCGGCCAGTGCGCTCGCGTGGGACAAGATTTACGCCGTGGCCGGCCTTGTGCGCGAAACGGCGCGCTTTGTCCAACACCGTCCCCCAATAGACCAACAAGCAGCAACCGGCGACGAACGGCGGAAGGCGTTCGATCATTTCAGCGACCAGCGGTTCGTGCGACGGGGCGGGCGGGACTTCGCGGTAAGCAAGTCTTCCGAATTTCGGCCAGAACCATATCCTGCACCCCCGGAATCTTGGCGATGTTAAAATGATCGATTATCTCGGTGGCGAATCCAACATCGGTCCGGCGAAGATCAATGTTCGTAATCAATGTTCGGGAAGGATCGGCCGCTTGCACTTTAATACCGCGAAAGAATGGCAGTGCGTCCATTCCCGGGTGACTTTTGTAAATATCGACGCAACGTTTCACGTTCGGGGGGATTGTGCCGGGGGTGGTTGGATCGACCAATAACAGCAAATCGACCGCTATGCCCTTTTCATTGAGTTGTCTGGAAACTCGGACCTGATCGTCGCATCCGTACGAATGTCCCACCAACACAAGTGGGCCGTACCAACGGCCGGCTTTGTGTTCAGTTGTGAGGTAAACGACCAGCTTTCGCCATTCCTGATTAGCTAACGAAGTCGCGTGCACGCCTACTTCCTTTTCCACACGTTGCGCGATTACGTCCATGCCGCGACTCCAAATTCCGAGCCAGCCCAGAATACAGTAGACCTGTCCTTCGCGTTGATAGCGCGGTTTGTCCTCGCTACGCATCGGCGAAAGCTGAGCGGCTGACCGTCCGGTGAGATCCACGCAGCCAGTTAGGGCAAGAACTGCCATGAACAGGAAGAGACTAAGACTGCCATTATAAGAGCGTCGCATACGAAATTAGCGGTGCATTTTGGAGAAACTTTTTCAACATGCAATCCGGATTAATCACGCCGCGTTGCCTCCCAGCGCTGGGGCGCGTGCCGGTCAATGGGCCCGGGTGTAGCGTCCCATCGCTTCACCTTGCCCAATCACATGTCCGCGCATGGCGGCGTCGAGCTGACCGCGCTTCGAACCGGCGGGTAGGTCCAGTTCGCGATCCAGCGCGAAGACTTTGAAGAAGTAGCGATGCGTCCCCGATGGCGGACACGGTCCGCCGTAACCAGATTTACCGAAGTCATTTTTTCCCGGTACGCCCTTTGGCGCACCGCCTTCCGAAATCTCGGAAGTCTTCGGATCGATGTTCCAGCTGAGCCAATGGGTAAACAATCCGCCCGGCGCATCCGGATCATCCACAATCAAGACAAGGCTCTTCGCGTCCGCGGTAATTCCCTCAAGCCGCAATGCAGGATTTACGTCGGCGCCGTCGCACGTGAATTTCTGTGGAATGTTTCCGCCTTCTTGAAAGGCCGGACTGGTAACTTTCATTTTGCCCCCCGCTGCCAATGCAATAATTGCGGCGAACAAAATCCCGCCAACGAATAAAATATTAACAAGGCAACGAGCTTTCATAGGCCTCCTTCACAAAATCTCCTAAGATCGACAATCGCCGTCAAATGCTATGCTGTCGTTGGAATGAAGAGAGAAATACGAGATCTACGGAAGGAAATTCTAACTCTTCTCTCGTCGCGCGATTACCGGCCGCTC
The DNA here is from genome assembly GCA_041167145.1 of Verrucomicrobiota bacterium. Classification (GTDB taxonomy): domain Bacteria; phylum Verrucomicrobiota; class Verrucomicrobiia; order Chthoniobacterales; family UBA10450; genus Palsa-1382. The sequence goes on along the minus strand of JBEEGY010000039.1, from coordinate 7,180 downwards.
GATAAGATCGAGATCGCGCGCAAGCTCAGATTGCCGAGCAACGAACGCGTCGCACTCCGAAAAACACTTCGGGAACTCGAACACTCTGGGGAAATCGCACGGATCCGAAAGAACCGCTACGTGCTCCCCTCCGAGGCGGACCTTGTCACCGGGACCATTTCGATCCACCAAGCCGGATACGCCTTCCTAAATACTGAGACGCCCGGGCAGCCGGATGTTTTTATCGCGCCTGAGAACACAGGCACAGCCATGCACGGTGACCGCGTGGTTGTGCGTATCTCGCGCGACAAACTTCCCGCGCGGGGCAAGGGCCCGGAGGGACGCGTCATCCGTATCTTGGAACGTGCGCGGGATACTGTGGTCGGAACGCTACAGCAATCGCGCAACTTCTATTACGTCGTTCCGGATGATCCGCGCTTCGTCCACAACGTTTACGTTCAGGTTCCACCGCGGACGAAACTGCTGAAGGCGCCGGTCCTTGGGGACAAAGTGGTGTTGCGCCTCGAGCCGTGGGAGTCGCGGCATGTTAATCCGGAAGGCGAGATAATTGAAGTTCTTGGGCCTGCCTCCGCCCCGGGAGTCGACGTCCTGTCAATTGTCCGCAAATACGATCTTCCCACCGAGTTTCCGAAAAACGTTATCGATGAAGTCGGTCGAATTCCAAAACAGGTCGATGCCGGGATGCTCGACGGCCGTGAAGATTTGCGAAAACAATTCATCGTCACGGTCGATCCCGATGATGCGCGTGATTTCGACGACGCCATTAACGTAGACAGGATCGACAATCACACGTGGCAACTCGGCGTGCACATCGCCGATGTGGCAGCCTATGTGCAACCGGGCAATGCGCTCGACCGTGAAGCGCGAAAGCGCGGGAACAGCGTCTATCTGCCTGACCGCGTTATTCCGATGTTGCCCGAGCAATTGAGCAACGGCGTTTGCAGTCTTAATCCGGGTGTCGATCGCCTCACCCATTCCGTTTTTATCGAGTTCGAGAAGAACGGCCGCGCCAAAAATGTACGCTTTGCCCGAAGCGTGATCCGTAGCGCGCATCGCCTGACTTACAAACAGGCCTACGCGCTTTTGAAATCACCCCCAAAAGATGAGCTGGGAAAGCGGCTACACACTGCCTGGGAACTCGCGTCGTTGCTGCGCCGAAAACGTTTCGAGCAAGGCTCGCTCGATCTCGATTTTCCGGAGGTAAAAGTACATGTCGATCTTAACGGCAAACCGGTAAAGCTGGAACGAGTTGAAAATGACGAATCGCATCAGCTCATCGAAGAATTCATGCTGGCGGCTAATGAAGCGGTCGCGCGCGAGATGCGGCATCGCCAGGTCCCGACAATTTATCGCGTTCACGAAGACCCCGATCCGGAAAAACTTGCCGAGTATCGCGAACTTGTCCTGAGTCACAATTACAAGGTTGGCGACCTGACGCAGCGCAAGGAATTGCAGCGCTTTTTGGCATCAATCCGGGGGAAACCGGAGGAACAAACGCTCAAAATTGGTTTGCTCAAAAGCCTGAAGCGGGCGCGCTATGCGCCGCAACCGCTCGGACATTACGGATTGGCGAAAACCAACTACCTGCATTTCACGAGTCCGATCCGGCGTTATGCCGACCTCGTGGTGCATCGCGGGCTGGCCGAACGAAACGAGAAACACCGTTCGCCCACCGACATGGGCCAGATCGCGTCAATCGCCGAACATATTTCAAATACCGAACGCAACGCCGCGGAAGCTGAAATGGACGCGGTGCGCATGAAAAAGCTCGAGTTCTTTCAGCAGCAGCTCGACGCGCGCAACCCGCAGGTTTTTCGCGCTGCGATTGTCGATGTACGGAACTATGGACTGGTCGTCGAGTTGCCTGATGTTCTCACCAGCGGCCTCGTTCATGTTTCATCGCTTGCCGACGATTTTTACGTATTTGAGGCGCCACGCCATCGGCTAATCGGCCGGCGTTCGCGCAAGAAATTTGCGCTCGGCGATGAGGTCCGCGTTTTCGTGGCGCGGGTCGATCCCTTTAAGCGGCAGATTGATTTTGCCCTGGCTGACGTACCCAAAAGCACGACCCGGGGGAGATCGCGCTAGCTTTTAACGCAAAGCGTAGCAAAAGTCACTCCCGCGCCGGGAATTTGGAGGCAGAATATTCTTCCATTTCGGCCAATCGTCGCAGTAGACTGCCCGGCTTGCAGAGAATAGATAACATTATCGAGGCGAGAGAGCTGCAAATCGAGCGCAAGCATTTCCACGTCGAGTTCCGCGAGAACGATCGGGGGAAGTTTCTGCGCATAACCGAAGAAGCCCACGGCCGGCGCAACACGATCATCGTGCCCAGCACTGGCGTGGAGGATTTTACGGCGGCGATTGGCGAAGTTCTTGATGGGGCCGAGAAAGCTCCGGCCTGATCCGGGCGCTTGATCTTCTGTAGAGGCAGCCGTGCCGGCTGCAATGCTTTGGATCTGCAGGCCACACCACACGCCTGCCACTACAGTTCGTTGACACGTTGACTGCGGGAACTAGTTTGCCCGCCACCCGGCATGGCCAAAAGGAAGACTGCTCTCAAGAAAAGCCCGCGAGTAAAGCGCAAAGCCACGACAAGATCGACATCTTCGTCTTCGCCACGCGTGAAATCGAGAGCGCCGAAGTACGTTTATTACTTTGGAGACGGTCACGCCGATGGTGCCGGAAATATGAAACCGTTACTCGGCGGCAAGGGTGCAAACCTCGCCGAGATGACGCGCATCGGTCTGCCCGTGCCGGCCGGGTTCACGCTCACCACCGAAGTGTGCACCTATTTTTATGAGCACAAACGGACGTATCCGCCGGAATTGAAAGCGCAGGTCGAAGCCGCGCTCGAGAAAGTTGAGAAATCAGTCGGCAAGAAGCTCGGCGACAAAGAGCGACCATTGCTTGTTTCGGTCCGATCGGGCGCGCGCGATTCCATGCCCGGAATGATGGACACGATCCTGAACCTCGGAATGAATGACGAGGTTGTTGAGATCGTGGCCAACAAAACAAAGAACGCGCGGTTTGCGTGGGATTCGTATCGCCGGTTTCTGCAAATGTATGGCGACGTAGTCATGGGGGTGCAGAAACGCGCCGGCGAAGATCATGAGCCCTTCGAAAGCGCGATCGAGCACTTGAAGGACCAGCGTTACGGCAAACACGATTTCCCTGATGTGAAATTGACCGTACCCGATTTAAAGGAACTGGTGAAACGTTTCAAGGCGCTGATCAAAGAGCGAGCGGGCAAGGCGTTTCCACAAGATCCGCGCGATCAACTGTGGGGCGCAATTGGCGCGGTCTTCGGTTCCTGGATGAATGACCGAGCCATTGTTTATCGGCGGAAATACGGAATCCCCCACGACTGGGGAACGGCGGTGAACGTGCAAGTGATGGTTTTCGGCAATATGGGCGACGCGAGCGCGACCGGCGTGGCTTTCACGCGCGATCCGGCCAGTGGCGAAAAAGTATTCTACGGCGAGTACCTGATCAATGCGCAAGGGGAAGATGTGGTTGCCGGCGTGCGTACCCCACATCCGATTGTCGATCTTGCGAGGGAAATGCCGGCTGCCCACAAAGGACTGATGACGGTACGCGCCCTCCTGGAAAAGCATTTCAAGGACATGCAGGACCTCGAGTTCACAGTCGAAGAAGGCCGTCTTTATATTTTGCAAACGCGCAATGGCAAACGCACCGGCCACGCCGCCGTGCGTATCGCAGTCGACATGGTGGGAGAGAAGTTGATTTCGAAGCGCGACGCGGTGAAACGAATTCCGGCCGATTCGCTCGCGCACCTGCTCGCTCCGATTTTCGACCGGCAATCAGCTGCCAAAGCCAAGAAAATCGGCAGCGGATTGCCGGCCGGGCCCGGCGCCGCCTCCGGTCATGTTGTTTTCAGCGCGGAGGAAGCAGTCGCCCGATCCGAGAAAGGCGAAAAGGTCGTGCTGGCGCGCGTGGAAACTTCTCCGGAAGATTTGCGCGGCATGATCGCGGCGGAAGGTATCCTGACTTCGCGCGGCGGCGTATCATCGCACGCCGCACTGGTCGCCAGACAAATGGGGAAAGTCTGCGTGTGCGGCGCAACCGGAATCCACATTGATTACCAAAAACGTACGTTGAGCGCCGGCGGCACGACCCTGAAGCAAGGCGATCACATTTCGATCGACGGAACAGCTGGCGAAGTTTTTGCCGGCGAAGTAACCACGGCTCCATCGGAAATCGTTCAAGTGTTGGTGGATCGTTCTCTCGATGCCAAGAAGAGCGCTACATACCAACGCTACGCCAAGCTCATGGCTTGGGCGGACGAAGTTCGAAAGCTCGATATTCGGACAAACGCCGACACGCCCGACCAGGTCGAGAACGCGATTGCATTCGGTGCAAAAGGTATCGGGCTTTGCCGGACCGAGCATATGTTTTTCGAGGGCAACCGCATCGATGCGATGCGCGAAATGATTCTGGCCGGCGACAAGGCCGATCGCGCGAAAGCCCTGGCGAAACTGCTTCCCTACCAACGTGAGGATTTCGTCGGGATTTTCACCGCGCTGAAGGGATTACCCGCCACGATTCGTTTTCTCGATCCGCCGCTGCACGAATTTTTGCCGCATGACCATGCCCAGCAATCCGAGCTGGCCAATAAACTGGGCGTGCCGGTTGAGAACATTTCGCGGCGCGTGCACGAGTTGCACGAATTCAACCCCATGCTCGGTCATCGTGGCTGCCGGCTTGGCATCGTTTATCCCGAGATTTCCGAAATGCAGGCACGCGCGGTTTTTGAAGCAGCCGCCGAGGTGCAGCGCAAAGGAATCAAGGTGCATCCCGAAATCATGATCCCGCTCGTCGGCTTTCCGCGCGAACTAAGACTTCAGATCGACATCGTCCATCGCGTGGCAGCGGAAGTCGCAAAGGCGAAAAAAGCCAAGTTTAATTATCTCGTCGGAACAATGATCGAAATCCCGCGGGCGGCGCTGGTGGCGGATGAAATTGCTCGGGATGCGCAATTCTTCAGCTTCGGCACCAATGATCTCACGCAAACAACACTTGGGATGAGCCGCGACGACTCGGCGAGTTTTCTGCCCGCTTACGCCGAGTTGGACATCGTCGACACCAATCCATTCGCGTCGATCGATCAAAAAGGCGTGGGCCGGCTCATGGAAATGACGTGCGATCTGGGGCGTAAAACGCGGCCGAACATCAAACTCGGAATTTGCGGCGAGCACGGTGGCGAGCCGACCAGCGTAAAATTCTGTCATCGGCTCGGTTTGAATTACGTGAGCTGCAGTCCCTTTCGGATTCCAATCGCGCGGTTGGCCGCCGCGCAGGCGGCGCTGGCTGACTGATAAGTTAGATTGGGAAGCCAACGGCTTCCCCTACAGTCGATTGTCGATCTTAGCGGGATTGCTCGATATTGTTAGAACGATACAACCATACATCAGGACCGAAGGATGACGGCGCGAAACTGATGAATTGAAATCCACTGACATCCATCTGAGGTGTGCGGCCCAACGCCGGGTAGAATTTTGCCGGCAATGAAGCTTCAATGCGGGTGAAGACGAGATAAGCAACGTTCTGCTCGCGTAGGTACGATTCGAAGGCGCCGACGTTTTGCCAGGCCGCCGCCGGTGCTATGGCAGAGCGGACAAAACGCGCGGGCGGCAGGCCGGACAAAACCCGAACAGCCACATCATCGGAAAAGCAACGCGCGTTACGATCTGACGATTCCTGAAACTCGCTCGCGATTTTTCGTGACACATGTTCATGGGCGCGAAAGTCGTCGAGCACCTTGAAGACGATGGGAATCTGTCTTTGCCAGTCTGCGAGGGAGAGCGCAACGGCCAATCCCGCAAGGCAAACCGCCAACAGGCGCCCTCTTAAATTGTCGAATAGAAGCTGGAGAAGCCAGGCAAACAGAGGAAGGCCGAGAGCGAAAAATACCAGGCTGTAACGCGGAAGAATGACCGGCTGCCGCTTCGTTATGTAAGCGCAAAGCAGAAATCCGAGCAGAGCGAGGATGTATGAGGTTACAACCGTCGCGAGCCAATTAACGCGACGAGGCCGCCGAATTGCCGGCAAGACCAACAACCCCATTGCGATGATCGCGGAAAGGGAAACCGTCCGGTTAGCGCCCAGCAAAAAATAATCGATGTCAATCTTGATGTCGGCCCAAGCGAATCCATGCCGCGTCGGATAAAAGTCGAGATACTGTTCATGGTAGCGAGCGCGTTCCGAGAAATATGAAAACAGATCGCCCGTAGCGATGTAGGAAATAACGAGCCAGGCGACGGGTGGAAAAAGAAGAATCCCCAGAACGATGGGCGAAACGCGCCGTTGGCGCACAAATTGAAGCAGCGGCAGGAGAAGCACGAGCGCCCAGGCTTCAATTCGGACGCTCTCGGCGAGGGCGGCGAAAATCGCTGCGCCGAGCCAGCGCTCATCCAGCACGAACCAAAGACTGGCGAGAACCAAACAGACGTGCGGCACATCAGTCATGCAGGCGGCGGAATACAAAAGATGCAGCGGGCTGCAAAGGATGAGCGCGAAAGTCACACAAGCCAGGGCAAGATTTTGCGTGAGCTTTTTCGTGATGGCGAAGACGAGCACGCAACATCCCGCTCCGCACACGCTTGACAAAATTTTGCCGGCGAGAAGCGGATCGTCGATCCAAACATTGAGCGTTGCGGCCGTGACCTGAAAGAGGGGCAGCCAAAACCCGAACAAATCTTTGAATCGCAAATGGCTGAAATTGGCGCTCAACCACGCTATTGTTTCGGCGTAGGAATATCCGTCCTGCTCGGCATTTGGGAGAAGCAATGCGGCAGGTACGCGAACAGCGAGCGCAATCGCCCAGAGTATTATCCATGTCCACACATTTGAACCTGTCCGTGCCACCGTCTCGAAAGCCGAGGAAGGGGGCGAAGTTACAGCAGGTTGATCGGGGCTCATCAGTTTGGTCGCGCGGTTGCGACTATTTCCTTCCCGCGTTTCGGTAAGCCAGCCACGCTTTCCACGCGCGCTCCCAGTTTTCCTTCGCCGCCCAACCCTGCGCTTCGAGAACACGAAAATAAGCCGGCGAATTTGTGCGCTCGCTGAAATGCCGGGCAGTCATAAGCGCGTCATCGATGAGACCGCGTCGCATTTGCTCGCGATAAAGAGTGTAACCAACGGCGTAATTGTCCGGTGT
>JBEEGY010000038.1:0-9042 GCA_041167145.1 Verrucomicrobiota bacterium | reverse complement strand
ATGAAGAATTGTTCGACCGCGCGAAAGATGATCGGCGTTTTCGAACGCCAGCAATACGGATAGGAGTGGTGATACTTTTGTTCCCCGAGCAGCGCGCCGCGCTTGTGCAGTAAATTGACGATGTCGGTGTTGGCATCGAAGACGTACTTGCCGACAAGATCTGGCAGACCAGCCTCCTCGGTGAAACGACCGTGATCGTCGACTGGCGATAAGATCGACAACTTGTTTGCGCGGCCGAGCGCATAGTCGTCCTCGCCATGACCAGGGGCGATGTGGACGGCGCCCGTGCCGCTATCCATGGTGACAAAATCGGCCGCGAATACGATGGCTTCGCGATCCAAAAATGGATGGCGCGCTTTTATCCTGTCGATCTTGCCGCCGGGAAATGATTGCAGCGGTTCGCCGGTCGGTTGGAACTTTGTGTTCGCGCAGAATTGCGGAACCAGTTTGTCGGCCATTAATAAGATTTCGGAGTTGCCGTCGCGCGAAAATTCCTGGACGACGTAGAGTTCTTTGGGGTGGACGGCGATGGCAAGGTTCGCAGGCAATGTCCACGGTGTCGTTGTCCAGATCGCGATGCTTGCTTTGCCGGCGAGTTCGCCACTCGTGATCGGGAACTTTACATAAACCGCGGTATCGTCGCGCTCCTGATATTCGACTTCCGCTTCGGCCAGGGCGGTCTGCGCGCCCGTGCTCCAGAAAACCGGCTTCATCGATTGATAAACAAGATTTTTTTCAACGAAAATGGCGAAGGCGCGCAGGATCTCAGCCTCATATTTGGGATCCATGGTGAGATACGGATTTTCCCAGTCACCGAAAACGCCGAGGCGCTTGAATTGCTCGCGTTGAAGATCGACATACTTGCGGGCAAAGGCCTCGCATTTCTTTCGGACTTCTGGCGGTGAGAGCTCGCGAGATTCCTTCACCACTTTGTACTCGATCGGCAGGCCGTGACAGTCCCAGCCCGGAAGGTAAGGCGCGCGTTTGCCGAGCATGGTTTGCGATTTGACGACGAAATCCTTGAGAATCTTGTTGAGCGCAGTGCCCATGTGCACGTCGCCATTGGCAAATGGCGGACCGTCATGCAGCACGAACGATTGTCGATCTTGCCGTGACTTCTGGATCTGCTCGTAAAGCTGCGTTTCGTTCCAGTGTTTGAGCAGCTCGGGCTCGCGCGTGGCCAGATTCGCCTTCATCGGGAACTCGGTGCGCGGAAGGTTGAGCGTGTCTTTGTAATTCATCGCGGCGCGGCTACGTAACATCCGCGAGTGGACAAATCAACGGCACGAGACCGCTCAGCAGTCGCGAAACTTCTCGCGCTATCCATCCGAGTACGCTTCTTATTACGAAAGGCAGAGAACACGCGGGTGGTCTATCATCCCGTCAGTTTCCTTTCATGAAACGATATCTTCCCTTCGGCATCGTTGCCGTGGTCGCGCTACTGGCTCTCGGTAGCGGTGCAATGCTCTATCGCGCCAAGCGACTTCCACCGCTCAGGATTTCGAAGGATCAGATCGCGTCGGGAAAAGAAAACGCGACATCGGTGCATGTTCGCGGGAATCCAAAAGCCCAGACTACCCTCGAGGAGTTTGGCGACTTCGAGTGCCCACCCTGCGGCAAGCTGGCCGATCCGCTCAAAGAACTCGAACGCGATTACGGCGATGGGTTGCGCATGGTCTTTCATCACTTCCCGCTAATAACACACCGGCATGCAAAGGAGGCCGCATCCGCGGCGGAGGCGGCCGGGTTGCAAGGCCGCTTTTGGGAAATGCATGACCTGCTTTACAAGGAGCAAGGCGTCTGGAGCAGGGCCGCCAACGTGCGAGTATTATTCAATGCTTACGCCGGAATGCTTGGTCTGAATGTTGAACGCTTCAAAAAAGACATCGATAGCGAGGAGGTTAAGACACGAGTGGCCGCCGACGAAAAGCGCGGGAATACGCTCGGCGTGACGAACACGCCAACGATCTTCATCAACGACACCGCCGTCCCGCCGACGTCATTAAATCCGTTAGGTCTTCGCGGCGCGATCAATGATGCGGTCAACAATGCCCGGCAGAAAGACAAAGCAAAGTGACTGCGCCGCGACTTCGAATCATTCTCTACACAGTGGCGGCTTTGATCTCGTTGGTCGGGCTGGCGGAAGCAACTTATCTGACGGTCCTATCTTTAACCGGCGAGACCGCGGTGTGCGGCGGATCACCGGATTGTTTTAAGGTATTGGGCAGTGTTTATGCCAAACTCGCCGGTGTTCCCGTCGCGCTTTTCGGGGCGCTGGCATATTTCAGTGCATTCAGTTTTGCCACATTTGCGGCGTTTGGGTACGAGCGAGCCCAGAAATTTTTCCCGGTCACCGTGTGGATAATGTTTTGTGTGACGCTGTGGTTACTATTTGTCCAAGCGTTCCTGCTCCACGCGTTTTGCAGATACTGTTTATTCTCAGCGGCAATCATCTTTCTGCTCGCCGCAATAGTTGTTATCAGTCCGCGCGCAGAATAGGGCTGTTTACCGATCAAGCCGGTGCTCCTTTGGGAAATACGACCGGTATCGCGGTTAAAGGCTTCAATCGAGGCCGTCCGGTTCAGCCCTTCCAACGCTTTCGATTTTCCTTGTAAGGCGTTTCGACTGTCTGTAATCAAATTGTAATCAAGACAAACAGACTATGAACCGCTTTCCTCATCGGACTTCATTCCTCTTAGCGCCGTTACTTGGCTTAGCCTATTTAGCTTTCCTCGGCCTCGTTCAGATAACCCACGCGCAAACTGCGGTTTCCGATCAGATCGTGGTTACGGGAGAGGAAGTTCCAAGCGCTTACGGCGCGCCTCCCTCAATGTCGCGAAGTCGTTTTTCGAATTTAACTAACGCTTATGTCCTTCCCCCATGGGCATTTTATTTCGGCGAGATTTACGAAGGTCAAGCATTCCGCCACGGCCCGCCCGATCATCTCTTCACCCAGGAAGTAGAAATGGGTTTGCCTTATCGCTTTGGCATCGCGACCGAAGCTTCTTTCGAACGATTTAACGGTGGCGGCGGCGCACAAACTATCAGCCTCGAGGCCCGGTACGCCCTGGCCGCTTGGAATAAGATTCCGCTTAATCCCACTCTCTTTGCCGAATACAAATTCGGCGTGGGCACACTTCGCCATGAAGAAGGCCCTCCGCCGCCCCCAGGAGAAAAAGGAGAGGAAAGCGGACCACCGAAGGTCCCCGATGCTTACGAATTCCGATTGCTTTTAGCGCAGGACTTTAGCGATCGCGTCGAATGGGCCTTGAACCTGTTTTTCGAAAAGGAAAATACCGGTGATCGGGGTCGGGAATGGGGGTTTGCCCAAAGCGCCACGGTCCCAATCTTATTGCCGAACGAACGGCTCAAGGCTGGCATCGAAATGCAGTACACAAACTTTACCGTGAAAGACACGCGGGGCGATCCGCTACACCGATTTGTGATCGGTCCTACCGTAGCCTGGAAACCAACCCCCCAAACACGTGTGGACATCTCTCCCTTGTTCGGGTGCACCGATGATTCAGCGAGGGTGCAAGTGTTTGTCGTCTTCTCCTGGCTCTTCGGCGGCGGCGAAGGTGCCGAAGCGGAAGCACCAGTCTCGACACGAAATCGTTAATCTGCTGGCCACTCTTACGAACCACTCAATCAACAAACTCCTCATGAAAAAACTTATTTTAACTCTGGTCGCGTTCTCCACCGTCTCTGGACTTCTTTGCGGCGGCACGGCGTACTCAGACAAGAAACAGGTCGCGCCACAACCCTGTCCGGAGTGGTTCGGCGACAATGAATGGAACGTCAGTTTGTGGGGCACCTATGCTTTCACCGGCACCGAGTACGCGCCCAACCCTGATCTGTTCGACATCGTGCAAAGTGCTTCCGAAGGAAGTCCCGTGTATGGCACGTTCGATCACTATATCGGAGGTGATCATGCCTGGGGCGGCGGCGCCGATATTAAATATTTCTTTCACCGTTACTTCGGCATTGGGGTGGAAGGTTTTGTCTTGGATGCCGAGCGCACGGGCTTCGACCTGGAATCCAATGGAACCGATATTTTTATCGTCGAGAGAACGACCAATCGTCGCGCGATTGGGGAAGTGTTAGGCACCCTGACGCTGCGCTATCCCATGCACTGCTCTCGTTTTGCCCCGTACGCTTGGGTCGGTGGCGGCGCCATTTTTGGTGGCGGGGAAAATGACCGAATTGTCTTCGATGGGTTTACGGACGGCAAAGGCGGCGAGGGAGAGTTCCTTTACCACACCGTCCACAGTGGCACTACGACCAAAGCGGTTGGTCAGTTCGGCTTCGGCGGCGAAGTTCGTTTTACACGCCATATTGGGTGGACGGTTGATTACAGTTGGAATGTCGTCGACGGGCCGCAGAACAACTTCGGCATGGTTCGAACGGGTGTGAATTTCGCGTTCTAAGGCTATCCCGAGGGGCGTCGAACCGATCGGCGATCGTCATCCGCGGCGCCCTGCGTCACACCGTCTTGACCGCGTCCGAGCGCATCGATACGCTCGTTCTTGGAAAGGAGCTTGAAAGTGAAAACCGAGGTATCGATCGAATACTGCGTGGTTTGAAACTACACACCGAAAGCCGTCAGTTTGGCGGCCAAAATTCTTGAACTCGGCGAACGCATCGCGTCGCTCACCCTCATTCCCTCGAGCGGTGGCGCCTTCGAAATTCGCGCCAATGGCAAGCTCATCCACTCCAAACTCGAATCCGGCGACTGGCCGGACTTCGACGCCGCCGTCGCCGCGATTAAGAAGATCAAATAATCAGCTGGGGCGGTCTTCTTTTCTCTTGCTTCGACATTGGGCGTTCGGCGTTCAGTGCCTGCCACGCCATAGCGCTGCGAAGGCGGGTTGGACGTTTTCTGCTTCTGGGAGAGTGAAGGGTGCCTGGTGGCCCTCGCGGTCTTCAAAACCGCCGTCGGTCGGCAACGGCCGGGATAGGTTCGATTCCTATCCTCTCCGCCATTTAATGTCCGAAGTTTGATGTAACGCCCATGCGAGCTTTGAAATCAAACATCAAGCGTCAAACACCTGTCGCAGCGAAGCATGGCAAAGCCGCATCAAACATTCCGCTCACCTCACTTTCCTCCTGCGCCGGTTGCGCGGCGAAGCTAAGCCAAACAATTCTGCGCGAAGTCTTGCGTCAATTGCCGCCCATCACCTGCCGCAATGTCTTGGTTGGCTCCGGCACCGGCGATGACGCCGGCGTTTATCGATTAGATCGACATCGTGCCCTTGTTCAAACTGTCGACTTCTTCACACCGATCGTGGACGACGCATTTTCCTACGGAGCAATCGCGGCTACGAATGCGCTCTCCGATGTTTTCGCCATGGGCGGGCGCCCGCTCACCGCGTTGAACATTGTCGGAATTCCCGAGAAAACTTTATCGCCGAAAATTGTCGCTGACATTTTGCGCGGGGGTTTGAGCAAAGCAACGGAGGCTCACTGCGCCGTCGTCGGCGGTCATACCATCCGCTCGCCCGAGCCGATTTACGGAATGTCCGTCACCGGAATTGTCGATCCAGAAAAGATGATGACGAACGCTCTCGCGCGCGCCGGCGACCTGCTCGTGCTCACCAAACCGCTCGGCACTGGCATTGCCACCACTGCGATCAAACGCGGGCTGGCTTCACGAGCGCTTCAGAAAAAAGTCATCGTCCTCATGTCGACGATTAACTCGGTTGGCGCTCAACTTGCCGAGCGCGGTCTCGTGCGCGCTGCTACGGATATCACCGGTTTCGGACTGATGGGCCACCTCGGTTCGATGTGTCGTGCGAGCAGTGTCTCCGCCGATGTCGAGCCGGCGAGCGTCCCCCCTATCAGCCAGGAGATTATGGAGCTTATCGCACAAGGTTGTGTGCCCGGTGGAACGGAGCAAAATCTGGCCGGCGCAAATATGGTGGTCGATTGGGGAAGCGCCACCGAGTCGCAAAAAATCCTGCTTACCGATGCGCAAACAAGCGGCGGCCTTCTTCTCTGCGTCGCGAAGTCTAAGCTTGCCAAGGTTTTGCGGCTTCTCCGAAAAGCCGGCACGCCTTCCGCCGCCATCATCGGGAAAATCGCTCGGCGGCGCAGCAACCTGATATGCATGACAAAATAAAGTCGCGCTCGCGCCGGCATATCCCTGCCGTCAACAAAGTGCTCGAAGCGCTCGACGCGGTCGATCTTCCGCGGCCCGTCATCGTGGCAATCGTCCGGCGCGAATTATCCGCGCTGCGCGAGTCGGACAAGATTGTCGAATTCAAAGACGTGTTTGATCACGTCCTGCGCGCGTTAGATCGACATGTTCGTTCGCGACTTCAATCGGTCATCAACGGCACTGGCGTCATTCTGCACACGAACTTCGGACGCTCGCCCTTAAGTCCGCACGTCCTACAAGCCGTCGCGCAGATTGGCGCAGGTTACAGCAATCTCGAATTCGATCTCCCATCCGGCCACCGCGGAAATCGCGCCGGATATTTGGAACATAATCTGGCGATTCTTTGCGGCGCCGAAGCGGCCACCATCGTCAACAACTGCGCAGCGGCGCTGGTCGTGGTCGTTCGCCATTTCACCAAGACAAAACCCGAAGTGATTATTTCACGCGGCGAGATAGTGCAGATCGGCGGCGGATTTCGCATCGGGGAAATAATTGAAGCGTCGGGCGCCAAGTTGCGTGAAGTAGGCGCGACTAATAAGACCGCGCCCGGCGATTACACGCGCGCCATCGGAACAAACACCGCGGTCATCCTGAAAGTTCATCGCAGCAATTTTTTCATGGATGGGTTTGTCGAGTCTCCCGAGACGAAAGAGATCGCTCACATCGCGCGAAAGAAGCGCGTCCCGCTCGTGGTCGATCTTGGCAGTGGCGCGCTCGAATCAGCCAAGGATTTGGCTTCCGCCGAACGCGAATCGACGCCGGCGGAGGAATTGAAAAACGGCGCCGATCTTGTTTGCTTCAGCGGCGACAAATTGTTTGGCGGTCCGCAAGCCGGGATCATCGCCGGAAAGAAACGGCTCATTGCCGCACTCAAAGGAGAGCCTTTGTTCCGTGCGCTTCGTTGCGACAAACTCACGCTCGCCGCGCTGCAAGCAACGGTCGATCTTCACCTTCGCGGCGCGCAAGCGGAAATCCCCGCGCTCGCCTTATTACAAACGTCGAAGGATGAATTGCGCGCCCGCGCCGCCGGCGTCATCGAGCGTCTGCGCGGATTGCCCGCCCGAATTAGCGTTGGTCGCGGCGCGGTGAAAGTTGGCGGCGGCACTCTGCCAAGATCGACAATCTCTTCCGTGGCCATCGATATCGTGCCGACCGATTGTTCGGTAAACGAATTCGCCGCACGTTTGCGCGCTTTGACTCCACCCGTTGTTGGATACATCGCGAGCCAAGCGTTTAAGCTCGACCTGCGCACAATTCTCCCGCACCAGGACGACATGCTGGTTGACGCAATTCGTACGGCCTGCGCAACGTCTGACAACCATTGAGCTATCGAACAAGTGGCTGCGCGAAATTTTATTGTCGCCACCGCCGGGCATGTAGATCACGGCAAGAGCGCACTTGTGAAGGCGCTCACTGGCACCGATCCAGACCGATTACCCGAGGAGAAAACGCGAGGCATCACGCTCGATCTGGGTTTCGCCGAACTGACTCTCGAACACGCTGAAGAAAAATTGCGCGTGGGTATTGTCGATGTACCGGGTCACGAAGATTTCGTGAAGAACATGATCGCCGGCGTCGGCTCGATTGATCTGGCGCTGTTTGTGGTTGCGGCGGATGACGGTTGGATGCCGCAGACGGAAGAACATCTCCAAATTCTCAGTTATCTAGGCGTTGCGCGCGCCGTTGTTGCGATAACCAAAGCAGATCTGGCCGACGCCGCAAAGACCACTGCCGACGTGCGCAAACAACTAATGGGAACATCGTTTGAGAATGCCCCAAGCGTCGAGACCTCAGTGGTTACCGGCAATGGAATGGAAAAACTAAAGAATGTTCTCGCACGTCAATTGTCTTCGCTCTCAACGCAACGCGATCTCGGTAAACCGCGGTTGTTTGTCGATCGTGTGTTTTCTTTGCGCGGCGTTGGCACTGTTGCAACAGGAACGCTCGTAGGCGGCAAGTTGGTGCGCGGCCAAAGCGTGATCGTGCAACCGCGCAATATTCGGACGCGCATTCGCGCAATTCAAAGTTACAATCGCGAGCAGGAAGAGATCGGGCCCGGCACACGCACCGCTCTGAATTTGCCCGACGTCGCCACAGACGACATCGCGCGCGGCGATGTCGTCACCATTTCTGAACTGAGAGAGTCGACAAACACTATCGATGTCTTGCTGACAAGGTCGATGCGTCTGACAAGCGGTGCCCGCCCAATCAAGATTGGCGCTTCCGTATATTTCCACCACGCCACGACGCGTGTTCCGGCGCGGGTCACAATCGCGGACGGAAAGAATCTTGCACCGGCGGATTTCGGTCTTGCACAACTGCGACTGGAATCTTCGATCTTTGCCTTTGCCGGCGATCGGTTCGTTCTGCGCGATCCGTCGGAGCGCCAGACCCTTGCCGGCGGCGTAATTCTTGATGTGCAAACCAGTCGCAAGAAATTCCGCGAACCGAGGCAGCGTGAATTTCTGGCCCTTCGCGCGCAATCACTGAACGATCCAATTGTTGCGGTGCGAAGCGAGCTTCAACGCGATGGCGCGAGAGAAGATGTCGATCTTTTGGTCCGATCACACTTTAGCGCACACGAAATCTCGGCCGCAATCGAGCAATTGGTTAAGACCAACAAGCTTGTCCGGCACGGCGACATCGTGGCAGATGAAACTTGGTGGATGAAATCTCGGCGGCGCGTCATCGACGCGATCGCAAAAGAACATGCGAAGCATCCGCAATTGAACGGACTCGACCTTGCTCAGCTTCGCTCCGAAGTCTCGGATATCTCGCCCAAAGTCTTCGATGCATTGATTGCCGATCTTGGCCACGATGGCTACACAAAGGCCGGCAACTTGATCAAAAAGTCGGAACATCGTGCCGTCCTCCCGCAAGATCTT
>JBEEGY010000037.1:0-6244 GCA_041167145.1 Verrucomicrobiota bacterium | reverse complement strand
TTGAGGTTGGCAACGATTCGTAAACCCTCCAGCGTCAGGTGAGGATGGACTGCCTCTATCTCTGTCAGGCGGGACGCTATCAATCTTGCATAACCGCCCGTCGCGACGACTCTAACTTTGCCTCTGGGCGAAACCTCTCCCTTGATCCGGACGATCACCTCTCTAACCAATCCGCGATACCCTAACACTGCCCCAGCTCTCATAGCTTCGATTGTCGATCTTCCGATGGCCCGGCGCGGTTCCTGCAAAGAGAGTCTTGGCAACAAGGCCGTGCGCTGATAAAGAAAACTCGTCATCGCTTCGAGCCCCGGCGCGATCACCCCGCCGATATATTTTCCCTGCTTCGAAACAATGTCAAAAGTCACGGCCGTACCGAAATCTACTACGATGGCCGGCGACCCGTAGAGCGCTGCAACTGCGGCCGCGTTAGCCAAACGATCCGCGCCGATTGTTTTTGGCGCGGGATAATCGATCCCTACTCCAAGTCTCAACCTCGGACCGAGCCACAAAACTCTTGTTTTTCCCGCAGTCGATTTTACCGCGCGGTTCTTCTTCGGCACGACTGAACAAACGACGAACATGTCGATCTTGCGGCGCTTAACGAACCTGCGGAGAAAGGCGCTCGTGAGTTTGTTCGTCTTGATCCGACTCGCTGGCCCAATTCGCTTTTTCGAAGCGAAAGCCAGCTTCGTGAACGAATTGCTGATGTCGATCAACAAGTAGTTTGTCGCGCGGTTCATTAAAAAAGGCATGCGCGCCAAGCACGGGCTACCGTGAAGGCTGTGCGCCGTCAAGTCCGCCAGCCGGACGGACTCGTCCTTTGACGAGCTTGCGACGCTTAAAACCAACGCTTAGCCTCGGCCTGTGCGAAAATTGGTTCATCGGCCTCGTCGATTGCGCAGCTCCCCGGCGCTGCGCAATCTCGTGCGCGAAACCAAATTAAGCGCGCATGATTTTGTTTTGCCGCTTTTTATCAGCGAAAAGTTGGCGAAACGCCGCGCTATCGCCAGTATGCCGGGCGTTTTCCAGTTTCCCTTGAAGGAAATTGCCGATCAGGCGCAACGCGCTCTGGATTCAGGGTTGCAAGCGGTTCTCCTCTTCGGAATTCCGGGAAAAAAAGACGAGCAAGCGAGCGGCGCCTATGGGGAAAAGGGTGTCGTGCAAAAAGCAATTCGTGCCATTAAAGCAAAATGCCCCGACCTCGTCGTCATAACGGATGTTTGCTTATGCGAATACATGAGCCATGGCCATTGTGGCGTGACTCGCGTCGACGGTGATCATTTCCATATTTTGAACGATGAGACTGTCGATCTTCTGGTCAGAACTGCGTTGTCGCACGCACAAGCCGGCGCGGACATGGTAGCGCCCAGCGACATGATGGACGGTCGTATCGGCGCAATCCGCGAAGCGCTCGACGGAAACGACTTTCAGGATACTGGCATCATGAGTTACGCGGCGAAATTCGCCTCCGCTTTCTACGGACCGTTCCGCGATGTAGCGGAAAGTCCGCCGCAATTTGGCGATCGCCGCTCTTATCAAATGGACTGTGCGAATGCAGCTGAAGCCTTGCGTGAAGTCGCGCTCGATATTGAAGAAGGCGCCGACATCGTGTTAGTGAAGCCAGCGCTGCCGTACATCGACATTTTATGGCGGGTGCGCGAACGATTCGGCAAGCCAACCGCCGTTTACCATGTGAGCGGCGAATACGCGATGGTGAAGGCGGCTGCCGAAAAAGGAATCGTCAATGAGAAGGCTGCCGTCCTCGAGATTATGACTTCGCTCAAACGCGCCGGCGCTGAGATCATTATTACCTACTGGGCCCGGGAGCTCGCCGGATGGGTGCGGGATTGAGCAAGGGAGAAACCGAGACGCACTCGCGCCTCAAGCGTCTCGCGCTTCTTTGGGCGCAAGCGCAGGGCTTTTCCGCCTGCGGTCTCGAAGTTAGTTTGCCGCAGTGCCGCTACCGCGCCGATATCGCCGCATACCGCCCGGAAGCGAATAAAATTGGATCGACAGCAGTATTTGAATGTAAACAAGCGTTGCCCGATCTACGCCGCGACAATTGCTGCAGCGCCGCCGCACGCGAACGACTCAACACAGTTTGTCGACGCCGCCAGGTGCTCGAGAAACATTTGCGTGTGCATTATCCCAATTTGCGAATCGCCGATACGCTATTCCCTGAGTTTGATTCGCATAATTTCTCCGCCATCGAGCATCGCGGTTACGCACGGGTGCTGCGAGAACTGGCCGCGCTGCAGAATCGTCTTTACGACTGCACCAAATTCGAAAAATTGATTCGCTATGGCTGCGCCAATTTGTTTTTCCTCGTTCTGACTGAGAAACTCTATGACGACACAGAGATCCCGGCCGGATGGGGAGCTCTGGTCGAATCGGCCGGTGTTCTTTCGGTTTTGCGCAAACCGGTTCGGCAGGAAAATACGCCGGAGAACCGGCTGCGTTTGCTGCATCGCATCGCCGCGACCGGAACGCGTGCTTTGAATCGACAACTCGAGATCACATTCGAAGACATTATCTCGGCACGATGTCGATCTTGCTAGTTGATTGACTCCTCCCCCGGCGCAGCAACCCTCGCGAGCCCCCCGTCTACGTCACACGGGTCCCGCGGGCTCCGCTGTCGATCTTATCGGCTGGCCACGAGCAAGTTGCGTCCGGTCATTTCCGCGGGCGTCGGCATTCCAAGCAAAAACAACAAGGTCGGTGCGACATCAGCGAGAATGCCGTCCCGAACGCGAAGCTGCGCGACATCCTTCGCCACATAAATGCAGTGAACCAGGTTTGTAGTGTGCGCGGTGTTCGGCGAACCATCGGGGTTGCGCATCTGTTCGCAATTGCCGTGATCGGCGGTGACAATGCATTTTCCACCAAGATCGAGAAGCGCCGGGACGATTCGCCCGACACATTCGTCGACTGTTTCCACCGCTTTGATTCCAGCTTCCAGAACGCCCGTGTGTCCAACCATGTCGGGGTTGGCGAAATTAAGGACAATTAAATCGTAATCGGCCATGCGCTCGAGCACCTCATTAGTAACGGCTCGCGCGCTCATCTCCGGTTGCAAATCGTAAGTCGCGACCTTTGGCGAAGGCACAATCTTGCGGTCCTCTTTCGGGAAGGGACGCTCGATCCCACCATTAAAAAAATAAGTCACGTGCGGATACTTCTCGGTCTCGGCAATGCGTAACTGCGATTTGCCGGCGGTGCTTACTACTTCGCCCAGGATGCGCGTCAGTTTTTGTGGTGCGAAGATGTACGGCGAAGGATAGGTCACATCATATTGCGTGAGCGTGACAAAGTGAACTTGCGGCCACACTTCGCGCTCGAAACCGTCGAAATCCTTAAGAAGAAACGCTTGCGATAATTGGCGCGCACGGTCTGCGCGGAAGTTGAAAAACAGAACGGTATCGCCGTCGCGCACCCGCTGCTCCTTCGCGTGCGCGAAAATTAACGGCGGCATGAACTCGTCGGTTTTGCCAAGCTTATATTGTCGATCTAACGCCGCCGACGGCGAATCGTTGCAGATTTCACCGCGCCCGAAAACAATTGCGTCCCAGGCTTTTTTCGTCCGGTCCCAACGTCGATCGCGATCCATCGCGAAATACCGGCCAATTACCGTGAGAATTTGCGCCCCGCTTGGTTGCAGTTCCCGTTCACAAATTTTCAGATACTCGCGTCCGCCTGTGGGGGACGAATCGCGTCCGTCGGTGAAGGCGTGAATGAAGATTTCCGTGACACCTGCAATCTTTGCGGCGTTCGCGAGCGCGATCATGTGGGAATAGTGACTATGAACACCACCGTCGGAGACGAGCCCGAGCAGATGCAGCCGGCCACCGCGGGCGGTTGCGAAAGTTTCCTGCAAAACACGATTGCGCGTGAGCTCGCCTTCCGCGATCGCCTTGTTGATGCGCGTAAAGTCCTGATAAACGATCCGGCCGGCGCCCAAATTAAGGTGGCCGACCTCTGAGTTGCCCATCTGGCCCTCCGGCAAACCAACATCGAGGCCACTCGCGCTAAGTTTTCCGACCGGAAAGTCGTGATAGAGCGTGTCGTGAAATGGAGTGCGCGCAAGGAGGGTGGCATCTCCATTTTCTTCGCGTTTCTGCCGGCCGCCGGGATTAATCCCCCAGCCATCGCGAATGATGAGCATGACGGGTTTAGCCATCTGGCGCGCAACTTCCGCCGATTCACAAGATCGACAAGCGGTTCTTTCGTTGACATGCAGGGGACACACCGCTACTTCGGCCTCATGAAGTGGCGCAATCGCTTGCTGGCGTTGTTCTGCCTCGTGGTCTTTGCCGGGTTGGGCATTCTTTATTTTCAACATTGGGTCGTACAAAAGCCCTTCGGCATCATTTTGTTTATTGGCGAAGGGCTCACTCCCGGCCGATTGGCCGCAACACGTGCGTACGTCGCAGGAGCGGACTCGCGCCTGGCCATCGATTCATTGAGTCATTTCGCCTTGCTCACGAACTACTCCAACGATTTCGCAACTCCTGACCAGGCAGCTGCTGCAACTGCAATCGCCACGGGCGAAAAGGTAAACAATCGCGCGATCGCCATGGACGTGAGGGGGAAGCCATTGTCCAGCATCGTCGAACTGGCGCACACGCAGGGGCGGCTAACGGGCCTTATCACAGACACAAAACTAACTGATCCCACATGTGCCGCGTTCTATTCCCACTCAACGGATCCCGATAACACGGACGCGATTGCGCTGGAACTGTGTAGTGGCGGCAAGATTGACATCGCGATGGGCGGCGGTGGCGCGCAATTT
The DNA here is from genome assembly GCA_041167145.1 of Verrucomicrobiota bacterium. Lineage (GTDB taxonomy): Bacteria > Verrucomicrobiota > Verrucomicrobiia > Chthoniobacterales > UBA10450 > Palsa-1382. The sequence goes on along the minus strand of JBEEGY010000037.1, from coordinate 1,455 downwards.
CTATCGGAAGCCAATGGCGGTCACCGCGAAGACAGCCGAGATTTGTTTCTCGAACTACAACGTAGTGGTTTTGACATCGTCCGCACGAAGGCCGAACTCGAGGCAATTCCGAGTTGGCGCCGGCCAAAACTTGTGGGCGCGTTTACGAATGAGGAACTCGCATTTGTCGACCAGATTGAAGAGCGAAGCGACCAACCCAGCCTGTCCGACATGGTCCGTCGGGCAATCGAACTGCTGCAATATAACCGACGCGGCTACTTGCTGGTAGTCGACGCAGGATTAATGCGCAAAGCGGCCCAGAGCAACAATGGAGAAAGAACGTTGCGCGAAACCGCAGAGCTAGATCGCGCAGTCTCGACGGCGCAACATTACGCTGGGGCAAGATCGACAATCATCGTCTGTGGCGATGTTGGAATCGGTGGACTGCACCTGAACGGATTCCCATTTCGCAAAGACAGCGGAATCGCCTTGCTCGGTCTGAATTCGTCCGGTGAACCATGGCTGACTTGGGCTAGTGGCCCGAAAGGCGCAACATCGTACGGGGCTAAGAAAATCGGCGGGACGGAGATGGACGACCACGACGCAAGCTCGCCGAGGGATGGATTGGAGGTCGAACCAGCCGCCTTTTATTCGAAACTAGGCCTCGGGACTGTCGAAGATGTTGTAGGTTTCGGCAGCGGGCCGGGGACCGAAATGCTGCAAGGTTTGCTCGATAATACGAGCGTTTTCAGGATTGTTCGCGCGGGCCTGTAGCTTATCGCGCTCTCGAATTCATTCCGCTTGCTCGCGAAAGAATTAACAAGCGAAAAGCCCGTCGGTCGGTATCGCTTCCGAACGGACGGGCTTTTGTAAGAAGCTGCTTACGGACTGGTAGGAAGTATCTCCGGAATGAATGTGAACGGCGGAGGGGGAGGAAGTGCAGGCGGAGGGCCTTCGGCGGGCGATTCGGGCCCCTCTGCCGGTATGTCCTTGGCATCTTTAGCGTCAGCTAAATCTTTGCCATCGGACTCAATCCGACCACCAGCCCCACCACTTCCATTAGCGGCCATTAGGTTACCCGATGCGCTGCCGCTTCCAAAAGCTGCAATCTCAGCCACAGAAAAAGAAGCGTCCTGATGCGCGGCTAAATCCCATTTGACCATAACATATCGACCAGTTGTCGCAGGAAAATCAACCGAGGCACGACCGGTGCCGTCGTCGGTGACCGAGCCAACGGGCTTTAAGTTCTGCTGCGCTGTAGAATCAAGGCGCAAGCTTTCAGGTGCATTTCCGCCAGCCGAAGTTGGCAATGATTGCAGAACATAAAAGCTAACTCTTCCTGGTCTTGCCGAATAAATTGTCGAAATGCGACGCAATGCAGTCGGCTTACCGAGATCAACGACTGTCGTCGGAGTGACGTCGCCGGCGGCGAAGGAATAGCCGGTCGCAGGCTGGTCGTCGATCATGTTATTCGCC
>JBEEGY010000036.1:0-8588 GCA_041167145.1 Verrucomicrobiota bacterium | reverse complement strand
TAATTAGCATGCGCGAAGATCGACAATAACTCGGCGCGCTGCGCGTGATTAAGAAACTCGCGGATTTCATCCCTGGTCAGCGGACGCGCGAACCACTGCATGTTGTTTTTCACAAAGATTTGCATGGCCGTGCAGTCGATCGCACAGGCGCGCTCGATCGATACGTGCACACCGCCGCCGATCGACATGTGAGCGCCGAGGAGAATTTTTTTTGTCATGTCGAGCGAATATGCCAGTCCGGCTCGGACCGAGACATTTTCTCATTCTTGTCCGAATAACAGTAAGAGATTCCTCGACTTCGCTCGGAATGACAAAGATCTAGAATCTCTTGGGGTGCCAGTTGGGCTTCTTGAGGCTGCCTTCGCCGGTATATTCGAAAAGCTTGTACATCGGGGTCAACAATACGCCCGGGCCATGCGCGCTCAGGTGCAATTCGAAAGCGAGTTTGTCATCGAGGAAATGAATATCGCCATTGCCGAGCATGCTGAAAAGTTTGCCGGCCGCTTCAAAATCGTCCGTATGAATTATTCCGTCCTTGATCGTGTAACTGGCGGTGGCTTTGCGTGCGATGCTGTATCCGCTGCCGGGCAGAAAGGCATTCAGGATTTCGGAGATCGGACCAAAAACCGGAATGGCAAATACATCACCGTTTGTTACCTCGACCTTTCCGTTGCCGCTCATGAGACGGGCCTTGTCGCCCAGTCCCTTGAAATCATAGCTGCCGCTTAAGAGGCCCTGCGCGCTTTTGTATTGGTAATAGAGGTTCGTCAATTGCGGGAAGTCGATGCCGCTTACGGCGATGTTGGCCCGATAATGCGGGTCGTTGTGGGCAAGAGAAATGTCTGCACCGCCCCGAACCGTTCCGGCAAGAAGCCCGCCGGAAAGATCGACAATCTGCAACCGATCGTTGGTGAAAACTAACTTTCCGGAGACGCGACTAAAAGGAAGCGTCTTTCCGAGAAAGACGTAATCCATGCCCCCGGGAGCATCGACTGCGATCTCCAAACGCGTGTTTTTTCCACCGCGGAATTGGTAAACGCCGTTCGCCGTGATGTTCGGCGATTGCCGGAATTTGTACGGCACGACATTTTTCCATTGGTCCGGTTCGATCCAGAAAATCGCGTCCGCCGGACGCAGCGAACTTTTAAGGTTAGAAACGCGAACTTCATGTTTCGCGAAGTCGTAGGTGAAGGTGCCCGAGCCGGCGCCTTCGTCGCGCGTGACTCGCAGATTGTTGTAAGTGACGGCGCCATCCGCAAAGTGGACGTCGGCCCGTGCGCTGTTCATCCAGACGCCGCGGAAACGCGTGCGATCGAGCGCAACTGTTCCATCGCCCCGCCAATTGACGGGATGTCGATCTTGCCCGCGGATGGCGAGATGGATGGCCGGCGGGTGTTCCCATTCCCATTCATTCAAGAATTTGCGCATCTCGGGCGAGGCAAGCGCACCGACAATGCTCGGATTGATCGTGCTATCGAGGGTGAGACGAAAATCATCCGGGCCATTGAAAAGGTCGGCCCTAAGTTGCCCGCCCTGATTGCGCACCTGGACATCGCGCAGCAAAGTCCGCTCGCCATCCCAGGAGAAATTCGCGCTCAGGTCGGCGAATGGAATGGCGTGGTAAGCAAATTTCTCGATGGCGACGTGCCCGAGAACCTTTAATCGCGGATTTTCTTCTCCGAGACTGGCTGAACCGGAGAACTCGATCGCCGGGGGTGTTTCAAAAGTCACGTCCGCGACCGGCTCTCTGAAATCGAGGGTTTCGAGAAAAGTTTTCAGCTCGATGCTGCTGCGCGCTTGAAAATCTGCCTGGCCGGTCTTGCGTTCCCAACTGGCGTGACCTGAAAATGCGCCCGCGCCGTCCCTCCATTCACATCGTGTAAGGTTGAGACGTTGATCGTTCCACTCGCCATCGACAACCAGGTCGCGCATTTTGTAATTGGCGCGATGCAGCTCCTCACCGCGAAGCGTTGCTTCCACATGAGCATTCTCCAGCTGGGCAACGTCGCCGCTGAACTTGATCTGCAAGGAAGGCCGGCTGCGTGGAAATGAAAATTGCTGCAGCTCCGTCACGACGCGCTGCAAGATGGACAATCGCTTCTGCCATTCCTCTTCGGAGAGCGGCGGCGAAGGCTGGTAATCATTTCGCTTGATCAACTGGCCGGTCACGGAGACGCGCACGCCGCAGAAAAGTGCTTCCGCCTGGCTGACGTAAATTTGCTCGGGTGGAAAGTAAATGTGCGCGTGCAAATGCGTGAGCGGCGCCGTTTCGATCTTGCCTTCCACACCCTTGAGCGGGAGCGTCACTTGCGCGTTGCGAACATCGAGAGCGTTAAGGAAGGGCTGGTTGTGCAGCAAGGCCGCGTAATTGATGTCGAGCGAGATCTGGCTGATGACCGCGATGATGTTCTCGCGCTTCTTGTAATCGTAAATCCGCACATCCTGGGCGATGAGACCACGGAAGGGATCGAGGGTGAGCCGGCGGATGTGCGCCTCGACGCCGTGCTTGCGCAATTCCTGGGTGATTTGATTGCGCCAATGGCGGCCGAATCCCTTTTTGGCCAGGTACCATCCGGCGCCGAGCAGCGCAGAGATTGCCATGATGACGACCAAGCGCAGCACGGTGAGAGCAAGCCGGCGCGCGAAAGACGATTGTCGATCTTGCGCGGAGGTGGCGCTTCCCGGTGGTTCAAGAACAGGCGGCATGGTTCGTTAAAGCGTTAAAGCGTTGAAGGGTTGAAGGGTTGCAGCGATTGTCGATGACGCTTTATCGCTTCATCGGTTCATCGCTTCAACGTTTCTATGACAATTTCCGACCTGCCCGCCATCAATGCCTCGCTTAATTTGGTGAGCACGGTTTTTATTTCGATGGGCTGGTACTGGATCCGGCGCGACCACTGGCGCCGGCACGTGGCCTGCATGGTCACGGCAATCATTTCGTCGACCTTATTTCTGGCCGGCTACGTCGTGTATCACGTGCACGTGGGCGAGAAATCGTCGGGATATTCCGGTTGGATCGCCATGGTTTATTTTCCTCTCCTGGCTACGCACGTTTTGCTCGCCTTTGCCACCCTGCCTCTGGTGATCGCCACGCTCGTGCCTGTGTTTCGGCGCCGCTGGGATCGGCATCGCCGGATCGCGCGCTGGACGATGCCGATCTGGCTTTATGTGTCGGTCACCGGGGTGCTGGTTTACCTGATGCTCTACAAATGGTTTCCGCCGCCGAATCTTGCACTTGGGCAGTAGTTGTTGTTTGATCTGGAGGAATAGCCGTGTCCCGGCGAAGCTGTTACTATGGTCACGATCGCAACATTTAACGAAGCGGCCAAGGCAAAGCGCCTGAAGGAGCGGTTGCAGCAGGCGGGTTTGCGGGCGGACATGATTAACGAGGGCCACATCCAGCAGGTCGCCTTCATGTCGAAACCGCAGGCCAACGTGAAGGTGCAGGTGGACGACACCGATTTCGAGAAGGCGCAACGTCTCATGACGGAATGGGAAGCGAGCGACCCCGACATCGGTGCGGCCATGATTCGTTGTCCGCAATGCGGCTCCTCCCGCATCGAGTATCCTCAGATGACGCGCAAGTTTCTGACCCCGGCCCTGGCCAGCGTCCTTTTCGCGCTCAAGATTTTTCCCAAGGAATTTTACTGCGAGGATTGCCACTTCACCTGGAGCAATGAAGAACCGAGCGGTTTGTTTCGTCTCTGGCACCGTTTCTTTCCAGGCAAAGAAAGCGCATAAAACAATGCGTCCCGGCTCCGCCTAGATTAAACGGGCGCGTGGCTCGCCTTTTCTAATAACCTGTTTCGTCGATGAAATGGCTTTTTGTTCTCTTGCTTGCGCTGATCATTTTCGGCGGCGCCGCCTTGTTTAGTTATTTCATTGTCTTCAAACAGGAGATCGCGGTGCGTCAGGAACAGCGCGGCGAAGTTCCGCCCGAGCCAACCCCCGATTTTGGCGGGCCGGAATTTGAGGCGGCCGCCAAGCTGCGGCAGGAAGGAAAATTGACGGAAGCGCGTAGTGCCCTCATGGCGTTCGTGCAAAAGTACCCCACCGGCGCGCATTCGGAAGAAGCGAAGGACTTACTCGGCGAACTGAACGTCGACATCTTGCTTTCACGCTATCCTTCTCCGGAAAAACAGGAATACACCGTGAAACCGGGCGACGTCCTGCAGAAGGTTGCGAATAAGCTCAAAACGACGCCCGAGCTGATTATGCGCATGAACAATTTGAATGGCACTCTGCTGCACATCGGCGATCGCCTGTATGTGTCGCGTCCGCAATTTTCGATTGTCATCCAGCGCAAACCGAAGCTGGTGGTGATGCTCAACGGCGGCGCGTTTTTCAAGCAGTATCACATCCGGGAAGAAAAAGTGCCGGCCAAGCAGGCCCCGAAAATCGCCACTAAAGTTGCCGACGTGATGGCGTGGCGGGACGGAAAGCGGATCGGCTTCGGCACGCGCGAATACATCGGCAGCACGCGCTGGATTCGGTTGGCCGTGCCCGCCTACACTCTTTATGCTGTGCCAGATTCGGCGCATCCGACTCTCGGCATACCACCTCCGCCGCAGGGTCTTGGTCTTTCCGCATCCGACGTGGAAGAACTGAGCGGCCTTGTAAACAAACAGACCCCTGTCACGATCACGGATTGAAAAATCGTTGAAGCGTTGAAAGGTTTAAGCGTTGAAGAAGGAAGATTATCAAAACCAGCGTGTGAAGGGTCCACGTTTTAGCGATTCAACGCTTTAACGCTTGAACGTGTCTGTCATGGAGGTGCAACCACTCGATTTCGAAAAACCGATCCTCGAATTGCAACGCCGTTTGCAGGATTTGAAGGAACATTCTGATGAGCACGAGCTCGACTTCGATTCCGAGGTGGCGGCCATGGAGGCGAAGATCGAGGCCACACGACGTGAGATTTACGATCATCTGACGGCGTGGCAGCGTGTGCAAATCGCGCGGCACGTGCGCCGCCCCTTTGCTCTCGACTACATTGGGCGTTGTTTCACCGATTGGGTGGAACTGCACGGCGACCGTTTGTTCGCCGACGACAAGGCGATGCCGAGCGGCCTGGCCAGGCTTGGCCCGTATCGCTGTGTTGTCATCACGCACCAAAAAGGTCGTGACACCAAAGAAAATGTGAGACGCAATTTCGGTTGCGCGCATCCGGAGGGTTATCGCAAGGCCTTGCGCTTGATGCGACTGGCGGAGAAGTTTGGCATGCCGGTCATTTCGTTAATCGACACGCCGGGCGCGTTCCCGGGAATCGGTTCGGAAGAGCGACACATTTCGGAAGCGATCGCGGTGAACCTTCGCGAAATGATGAAGCTCCGCGTGCCCAGTATTGCCGCCGTCATTGGCGAAGGCGGCTCGGGCGGCGCCCTCGGAATTGGCGTGGCCGATCGCGTCCTCATTCTCGAGAACGCATATTATTCGGTTATTAGCCCCGAAGCGTGTTCGGCAATCTTATGGCGCGACCGGAAACATGCCGCGGAGGCGGCTGAAGCACTCAAGCTGACCTCCCACGATTTGCTTAAGCTGGGAGTTATCGATGAGATCGTGCCGGAGCCGCGAGGTGGCGCGCATCGCGATTACGATTCCGCGGCTGCGAATCTCGGCACCGCGCTTCGCCAAAATCTGGAGAAGCTCGTCGAGCAACCGATAGAACAACTGCTCAAGAAGCGTTACAAAAAATTCCGCGGCCTCGGGAACTTTGCCGAAGGCAAAACAGACACAACCTCAGCGCGTTCCTGATCCAGCGATGCGAAGAGGCGATTGTCAATCTTACGGTTGGTTTGCGGCGATTTTCCTGATTGCGGGGCTCAACCGCGGCGCGATTGCCTCTAACCTTGATTTCAAGCGCGAAACCCTGGCCTTCGCTAACTCGACCGTTTTTAATTACGAAAAGGGGGAAGTTGTTCGCCGAAGCAACCAGGAAAAATCGGAACGTTACACGCGCCGATGCTTCGTCATGAGTCGAACGGTCTTGCAGTTCCATAAGTTCGCCCGCTTTGATCCGCGCGGGACGGCTTTGAACGATAAAGAGCTGGTCGTGCGTGTTCGACTGGTCACACGCAAGCACCCCTGGCAGGAGGCTTTGCCGGCAGAGCAACGAATAATTTTCCCAGGCTATCGCGATTTGCGCGCCATGAGCGAAGCGCGCGGCGGTTTGTTACAACACAACATCGGGCTCGGCTGGCCCACTTATTTTCGGCCGGGCAATGGACGCATGTTCTATAAGCACGACCCGGCGTATCAGGAAAAAACTCACGGCGATATCGAGCGCACCCTGGCGCGGGGGGAACTTTTCGTCGCCTATCTTTCCGATTATCCGACGCTCCACATCAATCATTCGGTGCTCGTCTACGCGCATAAGGGAAATCGCTTACGGGATGGGACCGACCGTTATCTTACCTACGATCCAAATCATCCCGACGGGCCGCGCGAACTGAAATGGTCGCCGGCCAAACGCGCTTTTGATTTTCAGAAGGACGAGGAATTCGTCGGCGGTTTCACGCGCGTCTTTCAGGTTTACGGCAAACCCTGGCAATGATCTTGTAGAAAATGCCAGACGCACCATCACCCACACCGACCCCGCCCATGCCCAACCCCACGCCGACTCCGCCGCCAGAACCGCTGCCGCCGAATCCACCCGAACCGCCCATGGGAATCTTGTAAGTAACCTTCGCACGGTAAACCAGCGCCCGTCGCGCCGCTCAGAGAGCGGCGACTACAATTGCCTGGGCGGCGGAAACAAAAAGCGCAGCGCCGGATCAACCCGCGTCGACCACGCGCCTTCGCTGTGATCGCCGCCTTCGATCTCCATGTATTGAAGATCGTCGAACAATTTCCAGCCTTTCTCGACCAGCGCGTCGCGCAAAATGCGCGCGCGGTCCCAGCCGGGTTCGTTCGTTCCCGTATCGAGCCAAATCTTAAGCGGAAGTTTTTCGCCCAGTCCTTCGACTATCTTGACGATCACTTGATTGTCCCACCAAACAGATGGCGAGAAGATCATGAGCCGGCGAAACATGTTCGGAAACCAAAGTCCGAGCGAAAGCGCGAGCAATCCCCCAAGCGACGATCCGCCTAGCCCTGTGAATTCGGCGGCCGGCTTTGTCCGATATTTCTTGTCGATGTACGGCTTGAGTTCCTCGATAAGGAAACGCCCGTAGAGACGGGCCAGTCCGCGACTGCGGTTCTTACGCTTCGCACTCGAATCGATCACGCCCCGCGTCGGCGCGTACTCGTGAATGCGCTCCTCCCCGGTATTGGCGATGGCGACGATGATCAATGGATCAATCAAGTTCTTGCGGATCAATCGCTGCGCCGTTTCATCCACACCCCATTCAACTCCGGCGAAGGAAGTTGCCGCATCGAAAACATTTTGGCCGTCCTGTAAATACAAAACTGGATAACGCTCTCGCGAAAATCGCCGGTAACCGCGCGGCAAATAAACAAGAACGTCTCGACGGTTCGCGAAAATCTTGGAGCGGAAGCCGCGATGCCGTCGAATGTTTCCAGTGAGCGTATGTTCCGGCATGAAAACGAGACGCATCGTTGAAGATGTCGATCTTGTCCACCTCTTGTCATGTCGAGCGACCGTCCGGACATCTCTTACTATTATCCGGGCCAAGTTTGCTATTTACAGTGTGAGATTTCTCGACTTCGCTGACGCTTCGCTCGAAATGATCAAGCAATGAACGAACGCTACATCAAATGGTATACGCCGCACTTGAACCGCGAGTTTGAGATGCTCGCCTTCGGTGACGGCGGCGGGTTGCCGCTCATTCTTTTTCCAACTTCGTTCGGCAGCTATTATCAGAACAAAGACTTCGGTCTGGTCGGTGCCGTGGCCAGTTACGTCGATGCCGGCCGGGTGACGGTTTACTGTCCGGACGCGGTCGATCTCGACAGCTTTTACAACACGGCGATTCATCCGGCCGATCGCATGCGGACGCATAATGCTTACGAAAACGTCATTGTGCGCGAAGTGTTCGAACACGCCCGCCGCGAATGCAATTCGCCTCGAGTGGCCGTAAGCGGCGCGAGTCTCGGTGCTTATCACGCGGGAAACATCGCGTTTCGTCATCCCGACCTGGTCAGTCACTTTATCAGCTTGAGCGGCTCTTTCGACATCAGCTCATTCTTCGACGGTTACCACGACGACAACATTTACTTTAACAGTCCGTACGAATACCTGCCGAACACAACCGACCCTTGGAAATACGGCCACATGGGCATCATTCTCGGGACCGGCGAATGGGACAACACGCGACACGAAACCTTTCGCTTGTCCGAAATCCTGAATTCAAAAGGCATTAACCATTGGCTGGACGACCGGAAATGGTGCGGCCACGATTGGAACTACTGGTGCGACATGCTGCCGTATTATTTGTCGAAGCTGTGAAAAGGCTTTTTTGTCCACAGATCTCACAGATTCGCGCAGATTAGAAAATCGCTGGATCCTAAAAATCTGTGTAATCACAGGGGGAAGGAGTAAGAGATTTCTCGACTCCGCTCGAAATGACAAGAAGCGACATTCTGCCGTATTATTTGTCGAAGTTGTGAAAAGGCTTTTTTGTCTACAG
>JBEEGY010000035.1:0-26277 GCA_041167145.1 Verrucomicrobiota bacterium | reverse complement strand
CAGCTCGCCATCATTCGCCGAATGGTTCGGGATCTGAATTACAAGATCGATATCGTCGGCGTGCCGACTGTGCGCGACGATGATGGATTAGCACTTAGCTCGCGCAATCAGTATTTGAGCGCGGAGGAACGAAAACAGGCGCCGATTTTGCGGCGCGCGCTTCTCGCGGCTGCGGCCCAAGCGAAGAAAACAGAATCCGCCAAGGCGATTGTCGATCTTGTGCGTGAACACATCGCGAAATCGCCACTGGCGCGAATAGATTACGTCGATCTCGTCGATGCTAAAACTTTGCAAGCGCGCCAGGAGGTTGAGCCGAATTCGCTCATCGCGGTCGCGGTCTTCTTCGGCAAGACGCGTTTGATCGACAACATCCGATTGCCATGAAGGAATACGATTTCGTCGTCATTGGGAGCGGGATTGCCGGTCTGAGCTTCGCTTTAAAAGCGGCGAAGCATGGCTCGGTCGCGGTGATCACGAAACGAAAGGGCGCCGATTCAAATACTGCTTGGGCGCAAGGTGGGATTGCTTGCGTGACGAGCGACGAAGATTCTTTCGCGTTGCACGTGCGCGATACGCTCGAAGCGGGTGCCGGTTTGTGCGACGAAGCTGTAGTTCGCACCATTATTACCGAAGGTCCGGAGCGAATCAGGGAGCTTGTCGATCTTGGTTTGCATTTCGATGAACGGAAGGTTTCCGGCCATCGCGAATTTGATTTGGGCAAGGAAGGAGGCCATTCGAAGCGACGCGTCTTGCACGTGCAGGATGTGACCGGGAAGGAGATTGAAGAGACACTGCTGCGCCAGTTATCGCAGCAATCACATGTCGATCTTTTGGAGAATCACATGGCGGTAGATTTGATCACCGCCGGGAAGCTTGGTTTCGCCACGGCAGAACGTTGCCTGGGCGCGTACATTCTTGATGAGAAGACAGGCGAAGTTGAAACGATCCGCTCAGATCGAATCGTACTTGCGACCGGCGGTTGCGGGAAAGTCTATCTCTACACAACTAATCCCGACATTGCGACGGGCGACGGAGTGGCGATGGCCTGGCGGGCGGGCGCGGCAATCGCCAACATGGAGTTCATCCAGTTTCATCCGACGTGCTTGTTTCACGCTAAAGCGAAATCGTTTCTGATTTCGGAAGCGGTGCGCGGGGAGGGAGGAGTTCTGCGGAACAATCGCGGCGAAGATTTCATGAAACGCTACGATCCGCGCGGCTCGCTTGCGCCGCGAGACATCGTGGCCCGCGCCATAGATGAAGAGATCAAGCGATCGGGAGCGCAGTGTGTTTTTCTCGACATCACGCATCAATCGCCGGAGTTCATCAAGGAGCGATTTCCGCACATTTACGAAACGTGTTTGAGGTTCGGGATCGACATGTCGAAGCACCCGATTCCAGTAGTCCCGGCCGCGCATTATCAATGCGGCGGCATCAAGACCGACGTAAAAGGCGCGACGAATTTGCCCGGCCTCTACGCGATCGGTGAAGTGGCGTGCACTGGATTGCATGGAGCCAATCGCTTGGCCAGCAACTCATTGCTTGAGGGCATTGTGGTGGCGCATCGCGCGTGCGAAGCGTTGGCGGCGGACAAGGTAGCACGCGTGACTCGCAGGTTTTCTTTGCCGGAATGGGAATCCGGGGGCGTGCAAGACGTCGATGAGCTAGTAGTGATTTACCACAACTGGGATGAGATCCGGCGTTTGATGTGGGATTACGTGGGGATTGTTCGCACGGACAAACGGTTACAGAGAGCGAGCGCACGATTGCGAAATCTGCAGCGCGAGATCCACGAGTTTTACTGGAATTTCAAGGTGTCGGTTGATTTGCTGGAGCTTCGTAATCTGGCCACTGTGGCCGCGTTGATTGTCGATTCCGCGCTCAGTCGGAAAGAGAGCCGCGGACTGCATTTCACCCTGGATTATCCGGAGACAAAAGACCGGCAATTCAAGCACGACACCTTGCTTAGCCGGGGGTAAGGCGGAACGAATATTGCTTAATAATTTGTAACCGCCAGTGGCACTGGTTTTTCCATAAGGGAAAGACCTTGCCTAAGGGGAGAATATCGGATACAAAGACAATCCGGCATTCGCCAATGAGAAGGACCATTGCACTCGTTTTCCTACTGGGCGCGCTGAGCGCGCGGGCCCAATCGCCCTACGAGAGCAGCGCGGATTTCGCAAAGTACGCGATGAAGTTGCGCGAGCAGGCCATGGCGAAGGTGGAGCCGCAAGTGTTCGTGCCGACAAGTTCAAAACCAGCGACGCGAAGGTTCCCCTGGAAAACTAACATTGTGACGACGGTGTTTTGGATTGGCGAACAGGCAGGCGGTAACAATCCTGTCCCGAACCACAAAAGTTCATGGGACGCGAATTGGACGAGCAATTACGGTGGTTTCGATACGCCCGATACATCCGCCCGGCGCAACTACATTCCGGTCGCCTTCGTTCCTAGGCAGAATCCGTTTTATTGTGCGCTGCCTTACAACGATGTTACGCATGGGCAATTCAAGCCGGAAGCACCGCTGGTAATTCCATGGTTCAAGCAGGCTTACACCGCGCCCGGTCAATCGGTGTGCAAAAGCCGCTGGATTGCGATCCGGAAAGGCAACCGAACCTGTTATGCGCAATGGGAAGATTGCGGCCCGTTTCGCACCGATCATTTCCAATACGTTTTCCAAAACGAGCGCCCGAAACCCAACCTTAACCACGGTGCGGGATTGGACGTTTCTCCCGCAGTCCGCGACTATCTCGGCCTTGCGCCGACAGACGTGACTGATTGGGAATTCGTCGAGGTGCGCGATGTGCCTGCCGGTCCGTGGAGAAGCTACGGCGAAAACAACCATTTCGTGATTGCCAAACGCGGTTTAGAGCAGCGCGTCGTCAAGCAAGGCTCGGACAATCTGAAAAAGTAGTCGGCCACGGGCTCATCCGAGCCGTGCTCCAAACTTTTCAAACGTCTTCTGAATCTCTTCCGCGCGGCGCAAGAGTGGTTCAAAGGTTTGGCGTTGCGCAACGCAAAAGGCGGCCAGCGGCTGGAACGCTGCGGAGACTTCCTTATAAAATAACTCGATGGCGTGCGCGAGCTGCTGCTCGATTGATTTGACTAACGATGAGCAGTTGGAAGCCATGTGCTCCTGGTAAGCAGCCAGGATCTTCTTGCGCTGAGTGATGGCCATGACCGTTCCTGTCACTGCGGCCGACGCCGCCAGGACTCCAGTCACATCCGCTACGGCCGCGCTGCTCAGTGCGGCGATGGCCGTCACAAGTCCGCCCGCAGCGGCGACTCCGATTGGCACGCGCAAGCGGGTCGAGGTCTCGTGAAAAAGTTTTGCCAGGTGCTCTTCAATATTCTTTCCTGAGACGCGTTCGATCAGGGCAAGTTGGATTGATTGAATGAGTTCGCGGCGTTGCCGCGCAAAGTCGGGCATGGTTTTAGGTACTTGGGCTCGCAGTTCGTCGGCCAGGTGGGTGTCGATCATGTCGCGTAGTTGTGGCCAAAGGCCGCGCAAATCCGTCTCGAGTAAGCGGACCGCGTGCTCGGCCTCCGCTTCAATCGAGCGCCGCAGCTTACCTTCAATTTGCATTTGAAACTCGCGCTGCCAGTGATCACGGCCCCAGATGATTCGCCACATTCGCCAAAACGAGAGCTTTTCCTCGAGCAGCGGAACCCCTTCTGCAGCTGATTCACGACAAACCTGTTCCACACCGCGAAGCAAACCCGCGACTTGGCGCAACGTTTGTTCATTGCGCGCGTAGAGGAAAAGATCGACACGCGTAAGCCGGGCCTCATCCCGAAGAACAACGTTAAACGATTCCCGCACTTCGCCGATCATTTCATCGAGCATTACGCGCGCGGTCTGGCTGGCCGAGCGCAACTTCAACATGCGAGCGCTGGACTCAGCGACAATCAAACCGATCTGCTCTTCGAGCGGCCCCAGACCGCTCTCCTTCCAGAGTCCTTCCTTGTCGACCGCGTTCGTGCGCGCGATCAATGCCTTCCGCGCGGACACCGCGAAGATGGGCGGGACAAAGCCGAGTTTCTGCAGGGCCGTGTCTTGCAAATGCCGTTGAATAATATCGATCTCCGCCGGTTCACGCAGGTCGGCTTGTTGCAACACGAAGACCACGTTTTTCAGCCATTTCTTTTGCACCAGGTTCAAAAAATCCCAGGCGGATTGCGTCCACGGGTTCGCTACGGAGAAAACGAAAAGGGCCAGGTCGGCGCGCGGGACGAAATTCTCGGTGATGGTTTGATGCGCCGCGACCATCGTATTTGTTCCGGGCGTGTCGACAACATTGAAATCATGCAGAAATGCAATTGGCAGATAGCGCTCCGTCAGCTGGGGCGACACCTCGACCGATTTTTCCTCCTGGCCGTGGCGAAAAATGTAAACGCGGTCGGTCGCCGGTAAAACGTCAGCTTTGGCAAATTCATGACCAAAGAGCGCGTTGAGTAGGGAAGATTTTCCGGCCTTCACTTCGCCCACGACAACGAAGAGCAGCGGCTCGCGAACGTCGGCCAGCAAACCGTGAATCGTATCGAGCACGGTGGGAAGCCGTCGCATCTCCGTCCCGAGCTTGAGCAATTCAGCGAGCGCAGTTTCGAGCTCGGTTCGAAGCTGCAGGTAATGATCGGCGATCATTCCGGAATAATTAGCCGCTGGGCGACGAAGTAGTTGTCGATCTTGTCGCGGGAGAACCCGTCGTTGATGGGGTGGTTGGCGGCTCTTTGTGAGGTTTGGGAGTTTCGGGCCGCGCCATTCCAATCAACTCGGTGACAGTCACGAATTTGAATCCTTTAGCTTCGAGTTGATCAAAAGTCGACGGCATCGCCTCGATCGTTCCCGGATGAATATCGTGCGATAAAACAATCGAGCCCGGCCTGGTTTCTTTGATAATGCGATGGCAAACAACCGCCGGTCCCGGCCGCTTCCAGTCCAGCGGATCGACATCCCAGAGGACGATTTGGTAACCGAAATCGTTGTGGATCCATTTTTTTTGCCGCTGCGTGATGGAACCATAGGGTGGTCGCATCAAGGTCGGACGCACCCCGGTTGCGCTCTGAATCGCGTCATCGGTTTTCTGGAGCTCGCGGCGTACTCCCTCATCCGACATTTTCCCAAGATTCGGATGCGACCAGGTATGATTTCCGATCTCGTGTCCCTCCCGGGCGGCGCGGCGGACGAGGTCCGGGTGATCGGCTACATTCTGGCCAATCACAAAAAACGTCGCCTTAATGCGATGAGCGGCCAGTAAATCGAGTAGTTTGGCCGTCAACTTTTCACTTGGGCCGTCGTCAAAAGTTAGGGCGATATAAGGTCCATCGACATTAATCCAATTGTACGTAATGCGCGGCTCAACTGGTTGGCCCGGATCGGCTTTTGCTACGGTTGGCGAGGGAGCCATCTCTTCAGCCAGGAGAGCGGGGCCAACCAGGGTTAGCGCGAGAAAAGATAGGAAACGGAAAACCAGCATTAGCAAAAAACGGCTGAGCCGAACTTCGCTGTATCTAGCAGAGGCCGTTCGTAACGCAAGATGCGGGGTATGATAATGAACATATCGACTGTGCGTCCCGCCAATTTCTCTGTCGGATAATCGGCAAATCTTTGGCAATCATCCTGCTCCCTAGGACCGGCGATCTGTTCTGCGACAGCCCCTCCCAGAGGATCGCATTCGTCCGCATGAGAATACTGCTCGTCGAAGATCACCAGGAGAGTCGAAAGAGCCTGCAACGTCTAATCGAGCGACGTGGCCATGAAGTAGTGGCCGTGGGCAGCGCAGAAGAAGCCAAGAAAGAACTCGTTGCCCAGGAATTCCCATTTCTAATCCTGGATTGGATGTTGCCCGGCGAAAGCGGGGTCGAACTCTGCCGGGAATTGCGCGCCCGGCCGCACGGTGACGAGCTGTTCATTCTTCTGGTCACGGCACGTGCCGACACCGAGGACCTGGAGCAAGCCCTCGAAGCCGGGGCGAACGATTACCTGACGAAACCGCTCGATTTGGGTCTCCTTAATGTCCGAATTTCCGTGGCCGAGCGGCAAATCCGTGAATTGGCCGAACGCAATCACGCCCGCACCGCGCTACAAGAGTCCGCCCGGACGCTAACCAACATTCTTGAAAACACGACCGACGGATTTTTCGCCGTCGATCGGGAATGGAAATTCACCTACCTCAACTCCGAGGCAGAACGCTTACTGGAACGTGACAGGGACGATCTCATTGGCAAGGAATTGTGGAAAGAATTTCCCGGAGTAATTGATTCGCCTTTCGAGCTTAATTATCGGCGCGTCATGAGCGAACAAGTGCCGGTGGAATTCGAAGCTTGCGACATCGCGGGAAATCTTTGGTTTGAAGTCCACGCTTATCCGAGCGGTGGCGGCGTCTCCGTCTTTTTCCGGGACACGACCGAGCGAAAGCGCAACGAGGAGGAGCGGCTGACTACGAGCAAGCTCGAATCGCTTGGAACGCTGGCTGGCGGCATTGCGCACGACCTGAACAATATTCTCACCGTTATTTCAGGAAACATCGGCCTGGCACAAATTGAGGCACCTGCAGACGCGGGAAGCCTTCTTTCGTTCCTGTCCAAGGCAGGTCAGGCCGCGCAGCACGCCGCGCATCTTTCCAGTCAATTGCTGACGTTTTCGAAGGGCGGCGCGCCACTCAAACGAGTCACGTCGATCTCAGAACTGCTTGGACAGGCGGCGGAATTTTCGCTCTACGGTTCTAATTTGCGCGCAGACATCGACATTCCGGTCGATCTTTGGAAAGCCGAGGTCGATCCGGGACAGATAGAGCAAGTGGTTAACGCGCTCATGATCAATGCGCGCGAAGCGATGCCGCACGGCGGCACCGTTCGCATTTCCGCCTCCAACGTGGAGCCGGAAGACAAACCGGGCGCGCCTGTTCCGGCCGGCCGCTACGTCAAGGTTAGAATTGCTGACCGCGGTCAGGGGGTTCCCGAGGAGCTCGGCACAAAAATCTTCGATCCATATTTTACGACTAAACCCACCGGCAGCGGACTCGGCTTGTCGATCAGCTACTCCATCGTGAAAAAGCACGGTGGAATCCTGCATCTGGAAAATTCGTCGCCGGAAGGATCGACATTCGCATTTTATCTTCCGGCCACGGATCGCAAACTTGCCGCGCCTGAGCAGCAAGTAAGTGAACGCATTTTCAACTTCAATAATCAAAAGGTTCTGGTCATGGACGATGAGGCGGCCATCCGCGACCTCACGTCGCAATTGCTCGGAACGCTGGGTTACGAAGTGACGGCCGTGCCGGATGGGCTCGAGGCGGTAAAAGTTTACGAGCGCGCCTTGCGCCGCGGCGAAAACTTTCAGGCCGTGATTCTCGATGCGACTATTCGCGGGGGAATGGGCGGCCTGGCCACAATGGAGCGATTACGCAGCGTGGATCCAAACGTCAATGCGATCATTTGCAGCGGGTACTCGGACGAAGCTGCGCTGTCGCAGTTTCTGGCTTACGGATTTCGCAGTGCGCTGCCGAAGCCCTTTACACGACGCGAGCTGGCCGACGCACTGCAACGTGCGTTCGAAGCGGGCAAGGTCAACTAAGATTGGCAACGGAGTCTTCCGACGGGAAAGGGCGAGCGGAGAAACTTCAGCCTTTACGCAGCTTTTCTAGTTCTGCGATAAAAGCCTCCACTCCGTCCGGGAAGAAACCGGGATTCTCCCAAAGTTTTTTTCCGTCGCCGTTGAGCACAACGAGGGTCGGGAATGCTTCGATGCGATATTGACCCGCCAATTCTTCGTTCTGCTTTCTTTCGGTTTCCGATTGCGGTTTGCGACGCGGGAAATCCAGTTCCAGCAGGACCAGGTTCTTGCTCGCGTATTCCTTAAATTTTGGATTCGAGAAAACCTCCCGGTCCATCTTGATACACCAGCCGCACCAGTCGGACCCCGTAAAATCAAGGAGCAAAAGTTTGTGGTTA
Source organism: Verrucomicrobiota bacterium (assembly GCA_041167145.1). GTDB lineage: Bacteria > Verrucomicrobiota > Verrucomicrobiia > Chthoniobacterales > UBA10450 > Palsa-1382. The sequence continues at coordinate 18,327 of JBEEGY010000035.1, read as the reverse complement.
GCTTTGGCTTCCTGCTGAGCTTGCTTGTAGTCCGTGAGCCAGCCTGATTTTGCAGCCGCAAATGAAGTACCGGCCAAGCCAAAAACGATGGCAAGGGCAGGGATGAATCGAAAGATTTTCACCTGACTAATCTCCCGCAGTTGCTCGCGAACCGCAAGCGCTGGACGCCATGAGGCCCATGGCGATCCGTACACAAAGTAGCCCGGCGCGGGAACGCCGGGCTAAAGTCGTGAACCCGCGATCTAGGTAATGTGGCCCGAGACGAGCTTGGTCATCTCGAACATGCTCACTTGGCTCTTGCCGTTAAACACAGGGCGGAGTGCGTCGTCGGCGTTGATCTGCGTTCTTACTTTCTTATCCTGAAGACCGTTCTTCTTGATGTAGTCCCAAAGCTTCTTGGTGAGCTCGGAACGTGGAATCGGTTTCGAACCAACAACGGCGGCGAGTTTATCGTCGGGTTGCACTGGTCGCATGAAGGCGGGATTCGGCTTGCGTTTGGAAGGAGTCTTAGATTTCGGCATAAAGGCTGATTAATGCTTGGCTCGTGCGAGGGCAATATTAATTTTAACGAAATGAAAAAATAAATCTCCCTACTTTTTTCGCCGAATTACGACCGCCGCCATATCATCGGGCAGCGAACCATTATCCTGCGGCGCCGCGCGCTCTAGTATGCGTGTCAATAGTGAGTCGGCGTTTGGCGCGGAAGAATCCAGCATTTCGGCCAACTGCGGCGGCGTGAGTCGACCGCTGCCGCCATTCGTTCCGCCATAAAGTCCATCCGTGTAGATAATAAATGCATCTCCCGGGGCAAGATAAACTATCGACTTCACAAACTGTTTGCGTTCGGCCAGACCCAATGGCGGAGCACAGGAGGCAATCAATTCTTTCGCGCCGTCTTTTCGCAAAATGAGCAGGGGCGGATGTCCGGCGCCGACAATGCTGGCCCGCCCAGTCTTGGGATCGAGCGCAACACACATCGCCGTCATGAAGGAACGCGCTCCGAAGATACTCCGAAAGTCGGCATTGATTGCCTGCATGATTGCCACGGGCGCATCGTGCTCCACGCTTCCATGATGAAAAAGCAGCTTGGCCAGGGTTGTGAGAAGGGCCGCTGCCGCTCCATGTCCGGTGGCGTCGGCAATCCAAAACAAAGTCCGTCCGTCGGTCATGCGCAGCCAACCATAAATATCGCCACCTACTTGGATGACCGGCCGATAACAGGAGGCCACCTCCCATCCCGCAACTCTGGGCGGTTTTGGGGGTATCAACGATTGCTGAGTCAGTCGGGCTGCGGCCAAATCGCGCTCAAGATTTTTTCGCCACGCTTCCAGCTCGTTATTTTGTTGCTGCAATTGCTGACGCATCGAGCGCAAACGCAACTGTGTTTCAATGCGTGCGCGCAATACCGCTGGGTTGATCGGTTTGGTCACGAAATCGTCCGCGCCGGCCTGCAAACACCGAATTTCACTTTCTTCCCCGCCATGACCGGTCAGCATAATCGTCGGCATTTGTGCGATCGCCGGATCATTGTCCGAGCGCAGGCGATGGAGCACCTCGGCGCCATTGATTTCGGGCATGTCGAAATCGAGCAGAAGGAGGGAAGGCGATTCGGTGTGAATCAGTGCTAACCCCTCAGTCCCGCTGCCGGCCTCGCGGCACTCATAGCCGGCGGATGAAAGCGTTCGTGCTAAGATTTTGCGACTGGTCGCATCATCATCCACCACCAGGATTTTCCCGCGCGACTTTTTCTGCATTTCTCTTTTATAATCGGAAATAAAGAGTCGCGTGCGCGCTCCGTTTGTCCATGTCGTTCTTGTGAAAAGCATCGCGTTTGCCAGCGAGCCCTATAAAATTTCTGCATGAGAGAACCCCTTCTAAGCACGACTGCTTTCGCTTTTGACGGTTACCGCATTACACAGCATCTGGGTTTGGTTCGTGGGATCATTGTGCGCTCCCGCAGCATTGTCGGCAACATCGGCGCCGCTCTGCAAACGCTCGTCGGGGGAAACATCACTATTTACACGGACCTGTGTGAACGAGCGCGACAGGATGCTTATCAATCGCTTTGTGAACACGCCACCACTCTCGGTGCGAACGCTATCATTGGGGTGCGCTACGACGCCACCGAGATCGCACAAGGTGTCACGGAGGTTCTCTGTTACGGCACAGCCGTTGTCGTCGAAAAAGCGCTAGTTAGTTTCCAATCTCAATTGCCTACGCCGCGGCTCTCCATCCGAGGCGGACTCCGGTTGTCGATCTTGCTAACTCGTCGCCGGACCCGGCGAGCCGGGGCCGCTCTTTCATGATTTAAAGGAGTGATACGACTCAGCTGATTAATTCAATCGGCTGCCCTCGGCGAGAAGCGCGTCGATCTTGGCGCAAGCGATTTAGCGATTGGCAATGAATGAGAAGTTCGCTAGTTTCGTCGAATCCCGACTCTATGAAATTCTCGCTCTCGCTAATGTTGCTTGCCGGATTGTTGGTCACATCGTGCTCGGACATGGACGAGCCGCCTCGACGAGATCGTCAGCGCGTGGCGAAATATCCGGCACAAGGCCAGCCCCAGACGCCTACCGGACAGCAACCGTTCAATCCCAATACGTCTCCCTCGCCCGAGAACGCGCCTGCGCCGGAAGGTCCGCCGGCCAGCGCGGCAACCCCGTCCACAAAAGTAGCCAAGGGCGATTATCCATACGGCATTCCGGTCCCGGGAAAGCCGCATGTAGTCGAAAGTCCCTTCTCACCGGGCAAATATATCGATGTCGAAGGATTTCCGCCCGGCACTGAAGTGAAGGATCCTTACACGAACAAGATTTTTCGCGTTCCGTAAAGTCGCGAGCCCGATGAACTCCGCGCGCAACTAATCGGGCTTCGCGCGGTTTGAGCTTGCTGGACAAGGGCGGCTTATGTCCGATGCTCACTTTCAGTTGACAGCGAGCGCGCTTAGTTCGGTAAACGAAATCAAATTGAACCCATGGAATTCCGCGTAAAGCGAGCGCCGCGTATCGAGGCGGAGATCACAGTTCCGGGCGACAAGAGCATTTCGCATCGCGCCGCCATTATCGCGGCTTTGTCAAACGGCACATGTACACTTCATGGTTTTCTTTCCAGCGAAGATTGCATGCACACAGTGAACGCGTTGCGCGCTCTCGGCATTCAAATTGATCAACCCGAGCCCGACGTCCTTGTGGTGCACGGAAAAAAACGCGTGCTTACGCCGCCCAAGGGAGAAATCGATTGCGGCAATTCCGGCACAACTATGCGCCTCTTGGCCGGATTACTCGCCGGCCAAACATTTGAAAGCCGTCTCGTAGGCGACGCGTCGCTATCGCGCCGGCCGATGGATCGTGTGATCGCACCCTTGCGGAAAATGGGCGCTGATATTGTCGCCGAAGGGCCCGAACACACCCCGCCCTTGCGCATTCGTGGCGGGTCGCTGCGTGGAATTCACTACAGCTCGCCGGTTGCGAGCGCGCAGGTCAAAAGCGCTATCCTCCTCGCGGGCTTGTTTGCCAAAGGCAAGACCACTGTCGACGAGCCCTCGGTCAGCCGAAATCACACCGAACTCCTTTTCAATTACTTTCTGGTGCGCACGGTCAAGAATGGCGATGGCGCCGTCAGCGTTTTCGGCGATCAAGTTCCCGAATCGCGCGATTTTACTGTTCCGGGCGATCTTTCCTCCGCGGCTTTTTGGCTGGTCGCGGCCGCCGCACAGCCCGGCGGTCATCTCTTAGTGCGCAATATTGGATTGAACGACACCCGCACCGCATTGCTCGGCGTCCTCGTTCGAATGGGGCCGCAGGTGCGCGAAGCAGTCGAAGATGTCGATCAAATGGAGCATCGCGGCATAATCGAAATCACGGGCGCGCCGCTCAAGGGCACGGTCATTCAAGGAAAAGAAGTTCCTCAGCTCATCGATGAACTTCCCGTGTTGGCGGTCGCCGGCGCGCTGGCCAGCGGCACCACCATCATTCGGCATGCCCAGGAATTGCGGGTCAAGGAAACCGATCGCATTGCCGCGATCGCGCACAATCTGCGCATCATGGGCGCGCAGGTTATCGAAATGAGTGACGGCCTCGAAATTCATGGTCCGGCGCCGTTGCGCGGCGCGCGCGTAGCCAGTTTCGGCGATCATCGCATTGCCATGGCATTCGCTGTGGCCGGTTTGTTTGCGGAGGGCGAGACCATTGTTCAGGATGTCGAATGCGTGCGTGAGTCCTATCCTGGATTCGAAGCTGCCCTCGAAGACTTTATAAGTCCGAAGCGGCATCGCGCCAGCACGCCGGTGATCGGCTCCATGCCAGCGAGGAGCGAAGCGGAATAAGACGCATCTCGCTTGCTTTCCGCGCAATCCGCGCGAAAAAATCCGGCGCCACTTGCGCCTCCATGCGAGCACAAGATCGACAAGTACAAGATCAACATCGTGTCGTTGCCATCGATGGCCCGGCCGCTTCGGGCAAGAGCAGCGTCGCGCGCGACCTGGCCCGCCGGCTCGGTTTTGTGTATGTCAATTCCGGCGCCATGTATCGCGCGGCCACCTGGCACGTTTTGCAACACAACGTCGATCCCGCGGATGCCGAACGCGTCGTGCAGTTGGTCGAATCCGCGCCCATCACCTGCGATCTCCAGAACAACGAGTCACGCATTTTGATTGATGATGTCGATCCGGCCGATCGTCTTCGCGACGACCGGGTGAACAACGACGTTTCTCTCGTCAGCCGCCTGCCACGCGTGCGCGAAATTCTGGTCGCGAAAATGCGCAACTACGCACGCGAGCATGATGTAGTCATGGAAGGACGCGACATCGGTTCAGCCGTTTTCCCCGACACTCCCTACAAGTTTTACATCGACGCATCGCCCGAAGTGCGTTCGCAGCGCCGTGCATTGCAGGGCGAACTCGACGCCGTCGCCGCCCGCGATCACGCCGATTCTTCGCGCCGCGCTTCCCCGCTTGTTATCGCCACAGACGCGGAGTTTATCGACACATCGCACCTCACCATTGCAGGGGTAGTCGATGAAATTATCCGCCGCCTTAAGGTGAAAGGCCTCCCCATTTAACGCTGCAACGTCGCCACGGTGAATCCTTATTACTGGTTCGGTTATTACCTGTCGCGCTTGCTCGCGAAGATTTTCTTCCGATTCCGAATTCTTCACCGCGAACGCATGATTCAAAGCGGCCCCGTCATTCTCGCTTCAAATCACCAGAGTTACTTCGACCCGCCGCTGGTCGGCAACGCGTCCGACCGCGCCATCTACTTTCTCGCGCGGCGCTCGTTGCTAAACGTGCCTGTGCTCGGCTGGCTCTTGCCGAAGCTCAACGTCATTCCGGTTGATCAGGAAGGTGTCGATCGCAGCGCGCTCAAGGGAATCATCAAGGTGTTGAAGCAAGGTGAATGCGCACTCGTTTTTCCGGAAGGAGCGCGCACGCTCGACGGCAAATTGCAGCCCGCGCAACCGGGAGTGGGGTTGATCATCGCAAAAACGCTTGCGCCAGTCGTGCCGGTCCGCATTTTCGGCGCGCATGAAGCGCTTCCGCGCGGAGGCGGATTTCGTTTCCATTCCATCACTCTGGTGGTGGGCGAGCCGATTCGTTTTTCTGAAGCCGATCTTCAGCCACGGGACAAGAATCTTTACGCGCGGCTCAGTCAACGCATCATGGACGCGATCGCCGCGTTGAAGCTGGAATAGGTAGGGGACCGCCCCTGCGGCGCTCCGAGCCGGAGTGGTGAAGAATGTCGCAGCGCGATGCCCCTTCTGCGTAGGATCGACGTGTTCATTTGCGCGCACAAGATCGACATCCGATATTTAAGCGTGAATTCGCAGCCGCTGTCGTGTGTTTCGAGAGGCGTTCGCATCCTCATGTTGGTGGTTCTGGGGGCGCTCATCCTGTTGTCGCTTTACGCGAACGTGCAACGTTTGCGTCGCGACAAGGTTGAAACGGTCGCGTTTACCCTGTCCAAATCACCATTGCCATCTCCGTCCCCTTCGCCGAGATAAGGCGGCCACTGGCTGCTTCGTTCGAATAACGGGAGAAGATCCATGTCTAAGACCAAGATGAAAAAGTTTTGTATTTTTTGCGCATGCGTTGCTCTGGCCGGGTTTGTTTCCTGCCAAAAGCAGCAAACTGAGGAAGAAAGAAAAGCTGAGATCGACCGGCAGGTGGAACAGCGGCTCGCGGCCGAGCGGCAGGCCCAAGAGAAAGAGACTCTTGCACAGCGCGAATCCGAAGTCGACGCGCGCGAAAAAGCTTTGGCCGAACAGCAGAACGCCGCGACGCAAACGCCCCGCCCAAGATCGACATCAAGCACGCGTACGACACGCGAGAGTTCGGAAGAGAGCCCCAACTACAATATTTTTTACACGAAACTGGAACCCTATGGTGAGTGGCGCGAAACGTCGGATTACGGGTATGTCTGGCAGCCGCGGGAAGCGGAACGTTCACGCAACTGGCATCCCTACACGAGCGGTCGGTGGGTTTACACCGATGCCGGCTGGACCTGGATTTCTGAAGAGCCCTTCGGTTGGGCCACTTATCATTACGGACGGTGGGCCCGCCTCCGTAATGTTGGTTGGGTTTGGGTGCCGGGCGATGAATGGGCCCCGGCCTGGGTTTCATGGCGAAAAAGCGATGAGTACGTCGGCTGGGCGCCGTTGCCCCCCGAGGCGCGCTTTGATCGGCGTCGTGGCATTCATAATTGGGCCGACAATTATTATGACATTGGCCCCGACCAATATCGCTTCGTGGCGACACGCGAATTTGGAAACAAAGAGATCGAGCGCACGGTTGTGCCGCGTGAGCGCAACGTCACCATCATCAATCAAACGACCAACATCACGAACATCACCTACAGCAATACAACCGTCGTAAACCAGGGGCCAAATTATGACGAAGTGCGCACACGTAGCCAACAACCGATCGAGCGTTTGCGCCTCGAGCGAGACGTTAATGTTAATCTTAACGTGGAAGTGGGTCGGCCAGTTGTGCGGGGCGAAGTGATTGCTCTTCCTGCACCCATGATCGCAATTGGGCGGCCGGTCGAACGGCCGCGCACGGTCAAAGCAGCAATCGCACAAACCGTTATCGAGCACGGTTGGGAAGACATCGGCGACCGACAAGCGGCCGAACAGGCGCGCACCAAAATGAAATCTGAATCGACCCCGCCGCCGGACGCGCCTTCAAAAACATTTGTGAAACCTGAGGTCGCTTCCGCGCAAGCGAGTGCCGCCGGTTCCGTCGCGCCGGTGGAAAGCGCGTCACCTACCACGACGCCCGCTCGAGCGCGACCCACGGGAAAACCGCTGGTCTCCGCCACACCCCCGGCCGGTGAAGCTCCATCCGCGACACCGGCATTCACGCCGGCACGACCGCAGCGCACTGAAACACCCACATCCTCGGCCACCCGGTCGGCAACTGGAGTGCCGTCTGCGACTCCAACGTCCACGCCCGAACAATCGGCCCCTGGCAAATTGACGGAAACTGCGTCGCCCACGGCAAGCCCGACCGCAACGCCGAAAGTAAAACCTTCCGTCACATTGTCACCTTCGTCAGTCGAGTCATCGACTCCTGCCGCGATAATCAAAACGCCGCCGCGGAAAATGACACCACTCCCAACCTCGGCGTCGTCACCTTCCGTCTCTCCTAGTAATCCGCCTACCATCTCCCCAACCGTGACCGCTACGATTTCTCCTTCCGTTTCGCCAAATGAGAGCACGGCGAACCCAGAAAGGCCAAAGACGTTTGGCCCGAGGAAGTCCCTCGCGCACCAACTTGAACCAGTTAGGACCGTACCAATGAGCTCGCCGGCTTCGCCAAGCGCGACGCCCAGTGCGTCGCCTGCGACATCAACGGTCACAACTCCAGCGGTCTCGCCGCCGGCAAGATCGAAAACTGCGCTTTCGCCGGATCCGAAACACGAAGAGCAGGGCAAAGATAAACGCGAAACGCCGGCGAAACCGGGCGAAAGCGTTTCACCGACTCCGACCCCACCAACAGAATAGCCGCGATCGTGCCTACGCTTTGCCGGCAAGATCGACGTCGGAACCCGCGCGCTCCTTGGCGAGTCGTTGCGCGTAAGCCAGTGTGTCGATGGCGTCGACGTTTTTGTCGCGCCGGATTGCTTTGATCCTCGGGAAACGCAGCGCCAATCCACTCGTGTGCCGTGTGCTCGGTTGAATCGAATCGAATGCGACTTCGAGCACAACATCCGGTTTCACTTCGCGGTACCGCCCACGATCGACAATCGTGTTTTGTTTGAAATGCTCGGTTAGTTCGGCAATCTCAACATCAGTCAACCCGCTGTAAGCTTTACCGATTGGCAAGAGCTCTCCGCTCCCTTCATCGCGCACCGCAAACGTGTAATCGCTCAGGACCTTGTTGCGTTTGCCATGACCCAGCTCCGCCGCCACCACCACCACATCGAGCGTGGCCAGTTCTTTCTTAAGCTTGAACCAAAACATCCCGCGACGGCCCGGCGAATAAAAACTTTCCGGATCTTTCACCATCAGACCTTCGTTTGAGCGCATCCTCGCTTGTTTGAATATTTCCTCAATCTCCGTTGGCGACTGCGCCGGATAAACATCCGCAATTTGGAATTGCCGAGGAAGTTTGAGATGGCGAAGAAGTTCGCGCCGCTCGCGCAATGGAGTTTTTAAGAGCGAGCGTCCATTCAACCAAAGCAGGTCGAAGGCTATGAATACGACAGGGACATTGGCGGAGGGCCCGGCAAACAGATCAGCGCCATCAGATTTCCGGCCAAGCCGCTTTTGCAAATCGAAGAAGGTGAGCTTGCGGCCCGGTTCGTACGCCACGATCTCGCCGTCCAGGATAATATCGACATCGAACTTACGTGCCTCTTCCGCCAGCTCGTGGAATTGACCGGTGATGCGTCGGAGATCGCGCGAGAATATTTCGACGCATTCGGCGTTGCGATGGAGCTGCGCGCGAATCCCATCGAACTTGTCCTCGACATAGACTGTCGCAGCGGTTGCCGCTGCTGCCGTTTCGGCGGAAGAAATCGTCTGACTGGTGTTAGGGACGGCGGCAGCTACAACTTTTTCCGGTTTTTGGTCGATAAACCGTTTCCAAATCGCTTCTGCCGTCGGCTCCGGGCTGGCAAGCATCGATTTGATCGGGCGAAAGATCGACAATTCCGCACGCGCCAATTCGTTTTCTGAAGCGAGCACCGCGGTTGCGCCGATGTCGCCGAGAAGCATGTTCGCTTCCTTAACGTCATCGAGCGGAACGTCGAACGCTTTCGCGATCGCTTCCTCGACGAGCCCTTCGCGCAATCCGATGCGCAGGTCCCCGGTCAAAATTTTGACTACGTATTGACCTTCACGTGCGGACAAGATCGACAACCGTCTTTGCAGCAATTCAGTTTTAGCAATCGGGCCGCGTGCTTTTTGCAGGGTGTCGAAAAACTCGCGCGACTGCTGGATCGTGAATGGCTCGGGCTTGGTTCGACCATCGAATGATTCAAAAGCAGTTTTGCCGGCGTCGCCGTGGCTGTACGCGATGCGGCGAAATTCGGCTTCGCTCAATTTGGCCGCGCTCGTGATCGCGCGATAAATGATCGAGCCGCCCACCTGGACGGTGCGAAGATCGTTTTGCGCAAAAGGTTTTCCAGTAAAGTAAGTTGTGGCGATCGGCAATTGGCCGGGATTGAGGATACGCAGGTAATGGGCGAGCAAACGGACTTTTTCCAACTTTGCTGCAGTCGCAGCAATTGCTTCGCCGACTTCAGCAAACGCTCGGAATTCGGAATCCATTGGCGGCGGGGAGGCCGAAGCTCCTGCTGAACCACCGACCGCGTTACTAATCGGCTCGGCCGGAGCCCCGCCCTCCCGCAGCGGCGCCCGAAAAGTTCCGAGCGTTAATTCAAGCTGGTTTTGTTCGGTCAGCGCCCATGCTTCCACACCGCGATCACGCAAATCTTGCGCGAATGGCACGGCGAAACCGTGCAGCGTGAGCACGCGCTTCGGTTGGACAAGATCGACATAGCGCAGCAGATCGTCGTAATCGGCATGATCGGAAAGCGGAAATGCGGCGTCGACTTGGTAGCGATAGATTGCGCTAGGCTCGACCGCCCAGCCACTGATCATGGCGACGCGCTTGCGCGGAATTTTTTCGAGCATGCGCGACCGATTCGCGCTCGGCGGACAAATCAGAACTTTGCCGGCAACATCATTGGCATTGTAACGCACGTATTTGCAAAAGCTTTGGCCGAACTGCTCGTAGATCCGCGTCATTTGAAAGACGGAGCCATGCAGCATCGGCGTGAGACCGGCGCCCTCGAGCGCACAGAGAATTTCCTGCGCTTTACCGAGCGAATAACCGAGCAACACAGGAACTTCGCCTTCATCGATCGCCTCCCGAGCGAACGCGACAATTTGATCGACCACTTGCTCTGTGGGCGGAAGCCGGTAGCGCGGCAGTCCGTAGGTCGTTTCCATGATGAGGGTGTCAGCCTGGCGCCATTCGGCCGGCTCGGCGGATTTACCGTGACGCAGTTTGAAATCGCCGGTGTAAAGCAACGAATCGTTTTCCGTTTTCAAAAAAATCTGCGCAGAACCAAAAATGTGACCAGCCGGCAGGAGCATAAGATCGACCTCGCGCACGCGGCGCATTTCGCCGAACGGCAACACATGCTCGTTGCGCGCACCTGGCAAACGCGCTTGCATCAAGCGCGCGGTGCGTTCCGAAACGATGATCTCCTTGTGCGGCGCAATGTGATCGCTGTGCGCGTGCGAGACGAACGCGAGCGACTTCGCATCGCAAGGGTCCAGCCACAAGTCTTGCGCAGGCAAATAAACGCCGCGTTCATACTGCACGTTGATCACGCCGAAAATTTACGCGCAAAGAGTCAGACGCCAAACTGTAGCCGTCGCCCTCTGGGCGACGCGACGTGTGCTTGACCAAATAGCCTAGCGCCTGCAGCGCATTGACACGCTGGGCGGGAACCGTTTTCATAAATACGATGAAGTTTGCGATCGCGTCGGCCGGATTGATTTTGCTTTTACCTGCCTTTGTCGGCATGGCCGAAGAACCAAGGATGCTGGAGAAAGTGAATCCGTTGCCGGTCGCGTTGGACCCCGATTTCCAGTTTCGCAAGACCAAACTTTATTTTCTGGGCGAAAAGCCGTCGCAAAAAAGCGGACAAAAGAGCTCAACTGAGCCTTCGTCGAGAGGGCCCACTGCTACGGATACGTCGATCACGTTCGAACGGCAGTATCGTCTTCATGGCGCCGTCACCGCTTTGGACCAACGCCAGCGCTTTGGCGATTACTTCGATTTCTTCTGGCGCGCCAAGCGGGATGCGAGCGTGACGGTGCGTCTGGAGTACCGGCAGGAAAAATTGCACGCCCATGTGCAGGCGCAGGAATTCTCATATTCGAACGCGCGCGGCGGTCATAAGACCTCGTTTAAAGTGGTGGGCGACGATTATTTTGAAGACGGCCGCATCATCGCCTGGCGCTGCTTGTTAATCGAGAACGGGCGAATCGTGGCCGAAAACCGTTCGTATCTTTGGGAGTGAGCAAGTTGACAGCGTGGCTTCCAACCTTGTATCGTAAGTAACTCAGCCGTGCAGTCATCAATCCAAGTTGGGGTAAACGGTCCCGCCGTTTGGGTAAAGGTAGAGGGGAAAGGGAGCTTCCTAAACAGCGGAAACTTTAAAGAGTTTGCTCAAGAAATGGTCAACCGCGGGTATCGCGAGTTCGTGATCGATCTCGAACACTGCGCGATGATGGACTCCACCTTCATGGGAACGATGGCCGGTGTAGCTTTGCGTCTGAAGGAACTTGGTCACGGTCATCTTCACGTTGTGCATTGCGGAACTCGAAGCCAGGAACTTCTTTTCGGTTTGGGTCTCGACCAAATCTTTGACATACACACCAACGGCTCGGCCGCGCCCGCGTGCCAACTGTTGAAGGATGAATCCGACAACGACGTAGCCGAGGCGAAAAGACGGGAGCAAGCCAAAACAATGCTGGCGGCGCACGAGGCGCTTTGTCACGCCGCCCCGGAAAACATTTTGCGGTTCAAAGACGTCCTCGATTACTTAAAACAAGACCTCCATCACGAGACAGCGGAAAAGTAAGCTGGCCGGTTCTTCATGTGGCCAACTTTTCTCTACGGACTGCTGCTCGCTAGTCTGGCCGGGTGGATCTTCACCGCAATATGGCAATGGCGCCACATCAAGCGGCTGGAGCGCTCGAAAGAAGAAATTCAGGTCGAGGAGAATTTGGTTTTCGATTTTCTGCATGGCCTGGGTGAGGCGTTTACCGAAACGATCCGGCCCAATGACCTGCATCGGCTGATCGTCGAAGGCGCGACGCGCATCCTCGATGCGCACGGCGGTGCGCTTTACAAGGCGGACCGAACCGGGACAAAACTCGCACCCGCCTTTATTTCGGCGGGTTGTCCACCCATGGTCGACGTGCCGCCACACATCTTGCAACAGGCCGCGGTCACACCGGTCGCGCTCGAAAGTTTCCTCCGCCTCCGTCCAATCACGATGGGCGAGGGGGTCATCGGACGTGCCTGGCAAACAGGTCAGCCCGTTTATTTGAATGACCTTTCGGAAGCGCCGGAGCTCGAAAAGTTGCGCGGCAGTTCGTTTGGCACTTCGTCAATCATGGTCGCGCCGCTACTCTACGGCAAACAGAACATGGGCATTCTCGCGCTGGGCAATGGCGCGGCGGGCACGAAGTTCTCGCAAAGTGATTTCGTAGTGTTCAAATCAATCGCCGAGCAATCGGCCTTCGCGCTTTACAACGCGATCATTTATTCCGAAGCCAACGAAAAAAAACGGCTTGATCACGATCTCGAGATTGCGCGCGACATTCAGCGCGTGCTCTTGCCCGCCGAGCCGCCAGTTATCAACGGCTTCGAGATCAGCGGTATCAACATTCCGGCCAAGCAGGTGAGCGGCGATTACTTCGATTACATCAAAGTGGATGACAAACGCCTTGGCGTCGTTATTGCCGATGTCTCCGGCAAAGGCGTTCCCGCTTCACTTATCATGGCGATTTGCCGGAGCACGCTACGGAGCCAGGCAGCTGGAAATTCATCGCCGGCCGATGTGTTGTCTAAAGTGAACCGCCAATTGTATCCGGACATCAAAGAAGACATGTTCATCAGCATGGCGTACGTGATTCTCGACCACGCCCACGGCGGTGTGAGCTTAGCGCGAGCCGGGCATGACGCGCCGCTGCTTTACAGGCAGAGCGCAAAAACCGTTACGCCGGTAAAGCCGCCCGGAATGGTTGTCGGCATTGACAGCGGTAACGTGTTCGATAGGATCACTGGCGATTTCGCCGTCCCGCTCGAGCGCGGTGATTGCCTGGTCCTCTACACGGATGGCGTCACCGAAGCGCTCGACAGCAACGGAGACGAATTCGGACTCGAACGCACCATCCAGGCGGTGGGGGCCAGCGCCGGTGACGGTGCCGCCGCGGTCGTGACACGAGTGATCGAAGACGTCCGAAATTTCGTGGGATCGCAACCGCAGAATGACGACATTACGTTAATTGCCATCCGCAAGACATGACAAAGGTTCCATTAACAAAAAACGACCCGAATAAAGGATCGACATCTTCTCCCGAGAACGCGTCCACTGAGCAAGGCGACGGCGATGATTCGATGGCGACGATGCAGGCCGATCTCGATCGCTTTCGCGATTTGGCCGCGCGCAGCCAGGCCGATTTCGAAAATTATAAGAAGCGTTGCGCACGTGAAAAAGATGAAGCGATTAAGTACGCGAACTCTTCGCTGCTCGAGAAGCTTGTTCCTATTGTCGACAATTTTGACCTCGGACTGGAAGCCGCCCGCCAGGGCGAGAAGTCTCCCATCTATTCGGGCATGAAAATGGTGCTCAAGCAGCTCGAGGATTTTCTGGCCGCGAATGGTTTGCAGCCTATCGAAGCGGTCGGACAAAAGTTCGATCCGAACTTGCACGAAGCAATCGCGCACGAACCGAGCGATGAAGCGCCTGAAGGAACTGTCACCCGGCAGACGCGTCGCGGTTATCGCTTCAAAGATCGTTTGCTTCGCCCTTCCAGCGTGGCCGTTAGTTCAGGACCAAAGTGAAATGACGAGTGACGGGTGACGCGCCCGATCTTTTTTACCGAGCGGAGTCGGGAATCTCTTATTGTCGATCTTTCATTGAGCCGAGCATTCTCTTTGCTTCTATTCTGTCCGTAATCCATGCCTACGATAAAAAAACGCGATTATTACGAAGTGCTTGGCGTTAAGCGGGAGGCGACCTTTGAGGAGGTCAAGCGCTCCTACCGCCAGCTCGCGGTTAAGTATCATCCTGACAAAAATCCGGACGATCCAGGGGCGGAGGAAAAGTTCAAGGAGATCGGCGAAGCCTACGACGTGCTAATGGATGGGGATAAGCGCGCCGCTTACGACCGATTTGGTCATGGTGCGTTTCAGCAAGGCGGCGGATTTGGCCGCGGCGGTTTCCACGATCCGTTCGACATTTTCCGCGAAGTCTTTGGCGGCGGCGGCGGCATATTCGAGACCTTTTTCGGCGGGGAGGCGACGCGCAGCGAAGATCGACAACGTGGTTCGGATTTGCGTTACGACATGCAGATCACGCTCGAAGAAGCGGCCTTTGGCGTAGAAAAAGAAATCGAGATCCGAAAGCTCGGTACGTGTGATAAATGCGAAGGCACCGGCGCTGAACCAGGTTCGCGCGTCATCAATTGCCCATCCTGCGGCGGGCACGGGCAGGTGATCAGCTCACGGGGTTTCTTTCAAGTTTCGCAAACTTGTCCGCGTTGCCGTGGCGCCGGCAAAATTATCGATAAACCGTGTAGATCTTGCGAAGGCGAAGGTCGCGTCGAGAAAGCAACCCGCGTGAAATTGAAAATTCCGGCGGGGATCTCCACCGGCTCGCGCTTGCGTTCGTCGCGCCACGGTGAGGCTGGCATTCGCGGAGGGCCGCAGGGCGATCTGTATGTCGTAGTCCACGTGAAGGAGCACAGCGTTTTTCAACGCGAGGAGGACAATTTGTATTGCGACGTGCCGATCCCGTTTACGACCGCGGCGCTCGGAGGCGAAGCCGACGTGCCGACGCTCGAAGGCAAAGCGGACGTGAAAGTGCCGGCCGGAACACAAAGCGGTCAGGTCTTTCGTTTGCGCGGCAAAGGAATCACCAACGTCAATGGCCGCGACCGCGGCGATTTGATGGCGCGCCTGATTGTGGAAGTGCCATCGCACTTGAATTCGGAGCAACGCCAGAAGCTGGAAGAGTTCGCCTCCCTTTGTGGAGACGAAAACGCGCCGATGCGTAGGAGCTTTTTCGAACGCGCCAAAGAATTTTTCCGATAAAGCGGGACAGTGTTGACACTGCGATGGGAGGGCGAGCCGATATCGACGGCTCAGCGGGAGCTTCGCCCTCCCCATTCGCCCGGCTTTGAAACGAAGGGCTTTTCAGCATGAAAGCCTCGCTAATCTTGCTTTTGGCCGTTCATCCGATAAAAGGGGCGACATGGCCGATCCGACACCGCCACCTCCGCCCGCGCCGCCGCCCTTCTCATCGCCGCCCCCGGTGCGGACGGAACAGAGCGCACCTACCGCCATCTGGAGTTTGATCCTTGGAATTCTCTCGTTTGTCTGTTGCGGATTCATTACGGCGATTCCCGCGATTATTTGCGGGCACATGGGGCGATCCACGATCCAGAAATCTGGGGGCGCCCTCGGAGGAATGGGAATGGCCACGGCGGGTTTGGTGCTTGGCTATCTCGCGTTGGTGTTAAACTTGATTCTCATTCCGGCCATCGCCATTCCTTTTGTCATCAAGGCCCGCGATCAGGCGCGGAATGGAGCCGAACATATCGCCTCCAACGGAAGGGAAATTGTTTCCGCCGATGGAAATGTGCGTTTGCTCGTGCCGAAGGATTGGAGCGAGTTAAAGGATTTGAATGAAGCCGCCCAGCTTCAGGCCGGGAACAGATCGAAGGAACAGTACGTGATGGTGTTGTCCGAGAACAAGGCCGACTTCGATAACATGACATTGCAACAGCATCATCAACTCACGCGCGACGCGATGATGCAGAAGATGAAAAATCCAACAGCGGGCGAGGCCGCCGAAACAACGATTAACGGTCGGCCGGCGCTTCAGGAAGAAATCAGCGGCACGCAGGACGGAACGAACATCGTTTTTCTGCATACCACCATCGAAGAGGAGCAGAGCTTTCATCAAATTCTGGCCTGGACGTCGAAGTCGCGATGGGAGCAGCAAAAAGACAAGCTGCAGGAAGTCACAAAAAGTTTCCGCGGCGGAAAGTAGGACGAACAAGAGGCAGGCGTGTCGCCTGCATCATTCAGAATGCGGCCGACCACCATTATTGCCAAGGCCGAGAGGTCTGAGACCGGGAAGGCGCGCCTCCTGGCGAGCCGATACTAGCGGCTCAGCAGGAGCTTCGCCCTCCCCAATCGCCAAGATCGACATGTAACTTTCCGGCATACACGGCGCCCGTTTCATGCGAATTGATTTTATATGAAGGACGAAACGAAAATCAGCCGCGAACGCATGATCGAACTGCTCAATGAAGATCTCGCCCGTGAATATCAGGCGATCATCGCTTACGTGATTTACAGCCAGACGTTGAAAGGCGCGGAGTACATGCAGATCGCGCAGGAACTGGAAAAGCACGCTGGCGAAGAATTGTCGCACGCCATTCAGATCGCCAAGCAGATCGATTACTTCAACGGCACGCCTGCGAACAAGCCGAAGGAGGTGAAGGTTTCGGAAAAACCCAAGGAGATGTTGCGTTTCGATCTCGAGAACGAACGGCAGACCCTGATCAATTATCGCCAACGCATCCGTCAGGCCGACGCCATGGGCGAGTTCGCGCTCGGCGAAGTTTTGCGCGAAATCATCGCGCAGGAACAGGAACATCTACAGGATCTGGCCGACGCGCTCGGCATCGATACGCCGAAGATTGAAGGTTGACCGCGGATTACGCGGATGGAAACGGATAAGGTTTCCGAATCCGGAAAGAAAAATGAATTAGGAAAGCAGGAGCGCGGAAAATTCTCCGCTGAATCTTTTTCCTGTTTTTCTCGTTTCCTGATTGAATTTTCTGCTTCTTCATCTGCGTTATCCGCGTAATCCGCGGTAAACTTTGTATGCACCGTTTCTATGTTACACCGGAGAATTGGAATCCTGACGCACCCATTCTGCGCGGCGCGGAAGCGCATCACGCGAAAAATGTTCTGCGACTGACGCGCGGCGACAAAGTCGTTCTCTTCAACGGGCGCGGGCGCGAAATCACGGCCGAAATTGATTGGATCGCCTCCCGGCACTCCAACCCTCCCGGGCCTGCCCGTCCACGTCGCTCGGCTCCCGCCGGCTCCGTTGTCGATCCTTCGACCGCGCTCAGGACAAACCTTTCCAAGGACGAGATTCGATTGCGCAAATTGCATGAGGCGGAAACGCCGCCCTTGCCCTGCCGGATCACACTTGGGCAGGCCATTCCGAAAGGGAAGAATATGGACCTGATCGTGCAAAAAGCGGTCGAGATCGGTGCAGCCGAGATCGCGCCCATTCTCTCCGATCGCACGATCGTACAGGTCGATCTTGAA
Source organism: Verrucomicrobiota bacterium (assembly GCA_041167145.1). Taxonomy (GTDB): domain Bacteria; phylum Verrucomicrobiota; class Verrucomicrobiia; order Chthoniobacterales; family UBA10450; genus Palsa-1382. The sequence goes on along the minus strand of JBEEGY010000035.1, from coordinate 728 downwards.
AGCGCGGCGCAAAAACAGATGAAATGGCAAGAGATCGCAATTGAAGCAGCCAAGCAATGCGGGCAAAACTGGCTCCCGCAGGTGCGCACGCCCCGAAAACTTTCTGAGTTTTTTGCTGAAGGCGCCAGGTTCGATCTACAATTAATCGGCTCGCTTCAATCTGATGCGCTGCACTTAAAAAAAATCCTGGGTGATTATTCGGCCGAACACCGACAACTTCCTACCAGCGTCCTCATGCTCGTCGGACCCGAAGGAGATTTCACGCCGGCGGAACTAGCGCTGGCGCGCAGTCACGGCTGCCAGCCGATCACTCTCGGCCCGATCATTTTACGGGTCGAGACTGCGGCAATCTATTGCCTGAGTGTTCTTTCCTACGAGTTGCTGGTTTAGGTATTTTTTCGGCGTCGACACAACCAAACCACATCCGGATCACGAAAGGGGAGTGCTGGAACCCCAACTCAGGAACATAGCGTAGTGACAAAAGACTTGGATTTAGTGCGCGATTTGCTGGTGCACGCGGAAGAAGCTCCGGGGTTTTCCACCTCCGATCCGAAGGCGGTTTATCATGTGCGCCTTTTGAAGCAGGCCGGGCTGGTCCACGCTGTAGTGACTCCTACGAAATGGAAAAGCCGCTTCACCCTCGGGATTTTGAAACGACTAACTCCGGATGGTCGCCAATTCCTGCACGCCGCCCGGAACGAAGTTATCTGGAGCCGGGCCAAGCGTAA
>JBEEGY010000034.1:0-5890 GCA_041167145.1 Verrucomicrobiota bacterium | reverse complement strand
ACGCGATGACAGACCATGGCCAGATCATTCCCCGCGCCGATAGCCAGCCGAATCGTCTCTTCCAGACTGTATTCATTCAGAATCGCGCCCATGTCCAGGTCATCGGTCATGATCAAACCTTGGAAACCCATCTCCTCTCGCAACAACTCTGTGATCACACGACGCGACAGCGAGGCCGGTGTTTTCTCTGCCTCAAGGCTCGGATACCAGCCGTGACAGATCATCATGCTGTCAACGCGATTCGTCGGACGGCTCGGTGATCCGTTCCTACCCACAAACGCACGAAATACGGCGAGCTCTTCACGGTCCAATTCTTCGCGGGTCCGCTCGATCTTCGGAAGATCGTGATGTGCATCGACCGTGGCAGCGGAGTAACCGGGAAAATGTTTGCCGCAGCTGGCGATTCCTTGCGCGCGCATGGCGGCGTTGAACACGCCCGCGTTGCGCACGACCTCCTCGACTGTTTTGCCATAACAACGGCCGCGCAGCGAATTGTCCGCATCGTCATCGAAGGAGATGTCGAGCACTGGACACAAATTCAAATTGAATCCAAAAAGTCTAAGCATCCGTCCGGTGATGTCGCCGTGGCGATGGATAAGATCGACATCACCTTTCTCGCGAAGCTGCTGCGCGTTGGGCGGCTCGTTGCCAATCAAACGCAATCGCGAAACACGGCCTCCTTCCTGATCGATCGTGAAGATCGGCTCGACGTCGCTCAAGTCGCGGAGAGCGTCGATCAACTTCCGCAGTTGCGTCGCGCTCTCGATGTTGCGCCCGAAAAGAATGAAAGCGCCCGGCTGCACTTTCCTAAACAATTCCGACGTCTCCGTGTCCAGTTCTTTTCCAGGAACTCCGGTAAGGATAAGTTGACCGAGCGAATCGCCTTTCATACTTTCCCAACCTAGATGTCGATCTTGCGCACGGAAAATAAAAAACGTCTCTCACCCTCCCTGCGCTTTTTTGCCAAGATCGCCATTTCCCCCTTCGTCATCGCGCATTGAGAAAGATCGGCATTTACGGCGGCACATTCGATCCGATTCATCACGGGCACTTGATTCTCGCGCGCGAAGCGTTCGAAACCCTTGAGTTTGAAAAGGTAATTTTCGTTCCCGCCGCGGTCTCTCCGTTGAAAGATTCGCCGACGGCCAGCGCGCAAATACGACTGTCGATGCTGCGAGCCGCGATTGAAGCTGAAACAGGATTCGCGTTGGACGATTGCGAGCTGCGCCGGCCGCCGCCCTCCTACGCAATCGACACAGTGGAAGAAATTCGACAACGCGAGACCAATACGGAGATTCATTATCTCATCGGTGAAGACAACGTTGCCGCGCTCGCCAGCTGGCACCGATTCAATGAGCTCGAGAAAATGGTCCGGTTCGTTGTGCTCGACCGGACCGGAATGGAGATAAAACACGATTATGCGGTCATTCATCGCAAGATCGACATCTCCGCCACCGACATTAGAAACCGAGTTGCGTCCGGACAATCCATTCGCTATCTCGTACCGGCGGAGGTCGAGAAAATCATTCGCCAGGAGAATATTTACCGGGAGAAGCAAAGATAACCGCAGAAAACCTAGCCAAGACTTGCGCGGAACTCGCCTCGAACAAAAAGGCGGAAGATATTGTCGTGCTGGACCTTCGCGAAATTTCCAGCTTCACCGATTACTTCGTCATCTGCTCGGCTAGCTCGGAGCCGCAACTAAAAGCGATCGCGGGCGAAATCGAAGCGACCCTAAAACAAGAGCACGGCGTCCGCGCAGTCGCGGTGGACGGCTTTCCGGCCAGTCAATGGATCGTGCTCGATTACCTACAGGTCGTCGTCCACATATTTCATCGCGACAAGCGCGTTTTTTACAGTCTCGAAGATTTGTGGGGCGACGCGCCCCGGCTGCGATGGGAGCCGTTACCCGCGGCGTAAATGTCGATCGTCGATCTGTTCGACTGCGGTCCCGCCTTCGCGAAGCCTACGGCGCGGCAGGCAGGACGAGCCTTAGCGTGGGGCAGCCGAGGCTGATGCCGCCGGACTTGCTCCGCCCCCGGCTGGTTTAATTTCGAGTAATTCAACCTCGAAAACTAGCGCCGAATTCGCTCCGATATCGGGGCCCATGGCGCGTGCGCCGTAAGCCAGGTCCGCGGGAATGAAAAGTTGATACTTCGATCCGGCTTTCATCAATTGCAACGCTTCCGTCCAGCCTTTGATCACGCCATTTACCGGAAAGCTTGCCGGCTGGCCACGTTTGTATGAACTGTCGAACTCAGTTCCGTTAATCAGGGTACCGCGATAATTCACCGTGACCGTGTCGGACTCTTTCGGCTTCGCGCCATTCCCTTCTTTGATTACTTTGTATTGCAATCCGCTCGCCGTCGTCTTCACGCCGTCCTTCTTTTTGTTTTCTTCAAGAAACTTCGCCCCTTCTGTCGCATTCTTTTCACCGGCGATCTTTTGTTTTTCTTCCATTTGTTTGCTCCAAGTTTCCATGGTTTCTCTCATTTCCTTCTCGGATAGCGCCGGGGTCTTCCCGCTTTGTCCATCCTTGAGTCCCGCCAGGACCGCATCGGGATTCAGTTCCTGTCCTTGTTTCTTGAAATTCGACCCGACATTGAGCCCAACGGCGTAACTGACCTTGTCTTTCAGGTCTTTGAGCTCCGTCTTGTCCTGACCAAAAACAGGTAAAGTAATGGTGAGAACGACAGCGATAACAACGAGATGCTTCATAAGAGTGGAATTGTTAATGAAGTTGCGCTTAAAGTCCGGGCAGCAACAGAGATTGCAGGCTAATGGATAAACCCAGCCGGTCAAGAAAACAGAGGCAATTTTCCCAGGCAGGGCCCTTTCTGGCAGCCGTTCTCTGCTTTCTGCCTCTGGCGCCCGCGATGTCAGGCGTCGCGTTGCCTCACGCAGACGCCCTTCGCATCGGGAAAAGGATCTGGCAGAACGAGTGCAACGGCACAATCGCCGGTCTGACTTCCTGGAACGAAGGCGAGAACTTCGCCTCGCTCGGCATCGGTCACTTCATCTGGTACCCGAAAGGCCAACGCGGCCCGTTTGAAGAAAGCTTCCCAAATTTCATCGCATACGCTCACGACCAACAAGCTCCGCTGCCTGTTTGGATCCAGCATCTGGGTCCGGGAACAACTGGTCACATCTCGTGTCCATGGAATTCCCGCACCGAGTTCGAGCGCGCCAAGGACTCACCAGAAATGAAACAACTACGACAATTCCTCGCCGGTACGGTCGATCTTCAGGCGGAGTTTTTGGTCAAGCGGCTCGAGAGCGCGTTACCTAAAATGCTGGAGGAGGCGCCGGCTGAAGCACGCGCCAATGTGCAACGCCAATTCGAGCGCGTGGCTGGGACGTCGCAAGGGTGTTACGCGCTGGTCGATTACGTGAATTTCAAAGGTGAAGGCGTTTTGCACACCGAGCGTTATCGCGACCAGGGCTGGGGTTTGCTCCAGGTCCTGGCCGGAATGAATAGCACTGGTGCGGGGGCGTTGGACGAATTCGCGCGCTCGGCCGCCACCGTGCTGAAACGCCGTGTGCAAAACTCGCCTCCGGAAAGGAAAGAATCACGTTGGTTATCCGGTTGGCTTAATCGTGTGAACAGCTACAGTCGCGGTTAACCATGGCGCAAGTTCCAAGATCGCTCTGCGCGGTCACCTTCTTTTTCGCCTCTTCTTTCGCCGTCGCTCAGATGCGCCCCACGGCCACGCCTGCCCAAACGCGTCCCGCCGCCGCGCCGCCGGCTCAAACTCTGCGCAAAGCGGCCGATCTCATTCGCAAACAGGAGCCGATGAAGATCAATCAAAGCGTGTTCAAGCAAGTCACCCCGGACAACACGCACATAGTTGTTTCCATTCCTAAACAGCGCGCCTATCTCATGATCGGCGAGCAGATTGCTGTCGACGCCCCTGTTTCCTCTGGAAAACGGGGACATGGCACGCCCACGGGCCATTTCACCGTGTTGGAAAAAGATCCCAACCATCACTCGAGTCTGTACGGCGACTTTGTCGATCACTCAGGACGCGTCGTCCGCGCCGGAGTCAGCGCACGCATTGATTCTGCTCCGAGTGGAACGCGCTTTGCCGGTGCAGCCATGAAATGGTTCCTGCGCCTCACGCCGGACGGCGTCGGGATGCACATTGGCATTTTGCCCGGGTATCCGGCGTCGCATGGTTGCGTTCGTGAATCGGTCGAAGGCGCAAAGCTCTTTTACGATCGCGTGAAAGTCGGTACGCCGGTCGCAGTCGGCGATTACTGATGGAGGGACACGGTCGCCGCGGCGACTCGTGTCCCATTAATCGGGCGCTAACGGCGAGGCGCCGCCCAATCAAGCAATCAACGTCCGGCGCAACATTTCAAACGCTGCTTGCGCGGTCATTTGCTTGAATGTCGCGCGATCGTTCGGAAAGAAGTATTTCTTCGCCATTGTCTCATTCGCAGCTGCCAGTGCGACGTAAACAGTTCCTACTGGCTTTCCTTCCGATCCTCCAGCAGGTCCTGCGATCCCCGTTGTCGCAAGTGCATATGTCGATCTTGTACGAGTCCTCGCGCCATCGGCCATTGCCCGCACAACCGGCTCACTGACCGCGCCATGTTCCGCAATCAACTTCGAATCGACATTCAAGATGTCTATTTTCGCGGCATTTTCATAAGTGACATAACTGGCCAGGAAAACTGCCGATGCACCGGGAACATTCGTCATCCGATGCGCCAGCAATCCACCCGTGCACGATTCCGCCAGCGCGATCGTTTCTTTTCTCTCGGTGAGCAGCTTCACAAGCACTTCTTCGAGGGTTTCATCACTCGTGGAAAAGATCGACGATCCTAACTCGGCGTGAATGATTGCGTTCGCACGCTCCACCGCCGCCGCGTCGCCAACAATCCGGACATCGACTTCACCGGGCCGCGCGCAATAGCCGAGTTCCACGCCGGGAATGGCCAGGATCTTCTCGCCGATCGCTTTCTCAACGATCGATTCGCCTGTCATGGCGATGGTGTACAAGCGGCGATTCAACGCTGACGAAGCTGGAACGATCTCGCGCAGGATCGACATGACGGAATCGCGGAACATCGGTTGAAGTTCGCGCGGTGGACCGGGCAGCAAGAAAAGATGGGGCGAGTGAATCTTCGGGTTAATGTTTTCGCGCAGGTACAAGCCGGGCGCGGTCCCATTTCCGTTCGGCACGACTCGAGCTCCTACAGGCACATCGGCTTGTCGCGGAATGCGACTTGTCGATCTTATCCCGCGTTTGGCCAATCTTTCCGTGATCGTCGCCAGCACTTGTTCGTCCTGGCGCAATTCCAAACCGAGCAACTCCGCTACAATTTCGCGCGTGACGTCGTCACTCGTTGGGCCAAGGCCCCCCGTCACAAAAATGACTTCCGCGCGCGCGAAAAGGTCCCGCAGCGTCTCGCCAATCGCATTTCCATCGGGAACCGTGCGTTGCTCGTTGATCAGGATTCCGAGCGGAAAAATCTCGCGCGCAATGAAACTCAGATGTCTGTCCTGGACATCACCGAGCAAAAGCTCCGTGCCCGTATTGACGAGGACCGTGCGCATTACAGAGACCCTCCAACGCCCCAGGTCCAACGTCCAATGCCCAAGTCAGGTGATTTCTGCGAGACGAACGGTTAACGCGATTCCTTCTGAGTTCGAAATTGGACGTTCGGCGTTGAACGTTTTGCGGCCCAATCAGGCCGCGTCTTTGTCTTGTTTTTTGCGAATGAGCGGCAGCTTCTTGCCGTCGACCACCGCGCGATTGATCGTGACTTCGGCGATGTCTTCGCGACTTGGCACGTCGTACATGATGTCGAGCATGATTCGCTCGAGCATCGCACGTAGAGCGCGAGCGCCGGTCCCTTTCGTCACCGCTTGAGCGGAAAGGGC
>JBEEGY010000033.1:0-6038 GCA_041167145.1 Verrucomicrobiota bacterium | reverse complement strand
CAACCAATTCGTGGCTGGTGGCGACATGCTTTTCCCGGAACTTCACTTCGCTTTCGGCATTTGAGATTTCAGCCAGTTTAATCTCCAGCTGCGAGGCGTAAGCTGCGTCAGCTTTGGCCAGGCCTTGCTCATGCGTTCGTAAATCCTCCCTAAGGCCGTTTGCCTGTGTGCTGAGGCCACGAATCTCATCGGATCGCAAAATAAACAATTCCTGGCCCGCTTTTACTGTTTCGCCTTCGCTCACTTTCACCGCACTGACCACGGCGAGCCGCGAAGACTGGATAGGGTCCGCGCCATTTTGGGGAACCAGGATAAAGGGCGCACGAACCGTTTCTGGAAGATGAACGGTAATCGCGGCGATCAACCCCGCGAAAAAGATCGCGATGAGGAGCCACGCGATGGCCCTCATTATTCGCGGCGGCGGATCCTGCGGCATCATCTCCGACTCGGATTGGGCCGCCTCGCGTTGCATTACCGGTGCGCTCATAATTTGTATCAAATTCCCATCTGTTGACTCGAAAGATAGAAATAGAGGCCGCGCTGCGCCATGAGTTCATCGTGTGACCCGATTTCCGCAACGCTGCCCTTTTCGAGAACGACAATCGCATGCGCCTCGCGCACTGTGCTCAGGCGGTGTGCAATGACGATCGTAGTTCGACCTGCCATCAATCGGCCCAGATTATCTTGAATGGCGCGCTCCGATTCCGTGTCAAGCGCGCTGGTGGCTTCATCGAAAATGATTACGGGCGGGTTGTTGTAGATGGCCCGGGCGATGGCGACTCGTTGCTTCTGGCCGCCAGAAAGGGAAAGGCCCGATTCGCCGATCTTAGTTTCGTAACCCAACGGTAGACGCATGATAAAATCGTGCGCGGCGGCCGCCTGCGCGGCCCACAAAACGCGGTCCAAGTCTGGTTCGGGATCTCCGAACGAGATATTGCGCGCGATCGTGTCGTTAAAGATGTGATTTTCTTGCAAGACCATCCCGATGTGCCGGCGCACGTCGCGATAATTGAGCGTCTTAAGATCGACATTATCGAACAAGATCGATCCCTCAGTCGGCTCGAGCAGACCGGCAATAAGCTTGATGAGAGTTGTCTTTCCGCAGCCGCTGCGCCCGACGAGGGCCACCATGCGACCGGGGGCCATTTCTATCGTTATCCCGCTGAGAATGTTTGGAGATTCGGGGCCACCATATCGAAAGCTCACATTACGCAACTCAATGCGGCCTTCCAGGCTATGAACCGGGGTCAGACGAGAACGATCACGCCCCTGTTCGGGATCCTGTTCGAAAATATCGTTGAGCCGATTTAAGAGGACGGCGGCGAATTGCATACTGTCCCACACGCCGAGGGTTCTCATGATTCCGCTCATGGCCATCGCAGTCAGCGAACTGAAAGCGACGAAGCCACCAATGCTCAAATTCCCATTTATGACCTGATGTGCGCCGACCCAGAGGAATATCGCCGTCGAAAGCATCCCGATCGTTTGCAGCACGCTGTCGTACGACATCACGATGAAACTGCTTCGAAACATTTTCTTCGATACGGACAGGAATTCATTCAGCATCGTGTCTCGGAAGACGGATTCCGCCGCCGCCGCCTTCACTGCCTCTATTCCTTTGATCGCGTCAATTTGATGGGAACTGTATTTACCTGTGTTCTCCTCAACATCGGCAAATAGCGGCCGGAGGACCCTCCGTGAAAAATACATCAAGCCCCCGTAGAGCGGCGTGGTGGCCAGAAACGCCAAGGTTAACGACGGGCTATACATCAACATCAAGCAGAGCGCGCCCGTGAGCTGGACCAATGCAAGTAAAGCACCGATGCCGTTTCCAACCGCGAATTGCCGGACTTGGCGAGCGCCATCCAGCCTTCGCTGAATGTCACCGGTACGGCGGCTGGTGAAATAGGTCATGGGCAGCGACAAAAGCTGCCGGCTCAGAAAGTCCAGGATGGCGGTGTCGAGACGGACCGCGGCGAAGGAGAGCAGGTATTCCTGGGCGAGCGAAGAGGCTTGCACGAAAAATAGCGCAGCTACCATTCCCATTAGAATGGTTGTCAGGAGGCCGAGATCTTTTTCTACGATGACCTTATCCACCACCATTTCGGTGAAGATGGGAAAGAGTAACGAAAGAACGCTGACCGCGACGGCGAGCAACACTACCTGCACCAAGGTTCTGCGGAACTTGGCGAAAAACGGCAGCAACCAGCCAAAAGTCGCTTTCGCTTCAGGGGCTTGCTCGAAGGCGATGGTGTAATCGAACAACGCGGCGTAGCCGGACCATTTTTGTTCGAATTCCTTTCGCGGAATCCGTCGCAGACCCATGGCCGGGTCGGCTACGCGAACGAATTTTTCATCGACATCGTATAAAACCATCCAGTGGTTACCTTCCCAATGCACGATCGCGGGCAACGGAAGATTGGGGAGATTGCGCAGCGAGACTTTGAGCGCACGGGCGGCCAGCCCAAGTTCTGTCGCGGCGCGGCAAAGGGCCTTCAGGCTCGTGCCGTCAGTGGCGGTATGACAAAGCTGGCGAATGCGCGCGAGACTCACCTTGCGCCCAAAATGGCGGCAGATCATGCCGAGGCTGGCCGCTCCGCAATCCATCTCATCGATTTGCGCAACGTGTTCGAACTTGCGGACGCGTTTTTTGCTTTTCCGGAAGAGTCCCTTCTCATCGGCAAACGGTTCGGCGCCATCGGCTCCGTCGGTCGCCGGCTGTTGTCCGTCGAGCGCGACCTTGTCGTGCGTTGCCGTTTCCGCGGGAAGATTCTCTACCGTGAAATCGAGCGGAATACGCGCTTCTGTCTTCGCCTGATATTGGGCCAGCCGCTCCTCGAGCAGGTTTTGGAACTCGGGGAAGCGCTGTTTTAGATCGCGCACTGCATCTGGTTCGAGCGCCAGCAACTGGCACTCGGTGAACGCCTCAACCGAAGCTGCGCGCGGTGAGCCGTTTAAAATCGACAATTCGCCGAAGTAATCGCCATCGCGATAGAAGGCGAGGTTCTTTTCTTTTCCATTATTGGCGAGGAAGGCACGGGCCCGTCCTTTCTCCAAAATGAACATCGGCCCGGCGGGATCGCCTTGCCGGATGATGAGACCGCCTTTTTGGCAAACCATCGGCGTGAGGTTCTCTAACATGCTGCGCAACGCCGGCGCTGGCAGCCGTCCGAAATTGCTAAACTGATAGAGAAAACCCTGGAGCGCTCGCTGCCGTCCCGTCATCTCCACGTGATGCTTCAGCTCGGGGACTTGCTCGACCAGTTGAAGAAAATCGTCTCGATCCAGACGAACCACATCCACCGCCGTGCTGCAACGCACCGTGGCTTTGCGTGTTCCGCCGTCGGCCAGGGCCGCTTCACCGAAACTATCACCCGGGCGAAGCGCGCCCAGCGCGATTTCTTCACCGGTGGGAAGAATCTTCAGCGCACGCGCCCGCCCCGAGGTCAGCACATAGAAGGCGTCGGCCTGATCTCCTTCGCGCACGATCACGTCGCCAAACTCGTAATGTTCCTCTTTCAGCAACGGGCTCATCTTTTCGAACATCTCGTCCGGCAGAAATTGGAAGAACGAGGAACGTCTTAGCGCGGCATCTTCTTCTGTTTTCATTGCGCGTGAGCCATGGCTCCCTGCCAGTGAATGTTATTGGCCACAAGCTTGGAGAAATGAAGATCGAGAATGCGTTTGTCGACTCTTTCCTGCACGACCGGATCATTCGCGTTGGGCTCTATCTTTTCCACGATCCGCCACAATTGGAACCCATCACCACGCGCTATTGGATCGAGAACACTTCCCACGGAAACACTCAGAAATTTTTGCTGAAGGTCGGGCTCGATGTCTTCGATCAAAAGTTGTGTGCGCCGGTACGGATAACGTCCTTCCTTGGCCACTTCTTCCATGGAAAGCCCGTCCACCGTTACGCAAAGTGAAGCCTCGCTGGCCGCGTCCTTTGATTCCAACTCCAGCATTTCCATCTCCAAGCGGGTCAGCGGCAATCGTAACGTCGACATTTCGCGCTGACGGGTCTGCGGCGTTAAAAGCTCGGCGCGGATTCGGTTGTTAATCGCTTCCATCCGCAACATTCCGTTCAACCACTGCTCGTCCCGCCCGAGTCCGCCGAGCCAATTTGTTAACGTCTGCTCGTTAATTCCGGCGCGCTTGAAGAATTCCTCTCGTTGCGTGGCAAGATCGACATCTTCCTCTTTCGCTTCCTTTTTTCCGGCGGCGCGCCAGCTCAGTCGTGTGGCCATCCGATCGAACTCGCCCGAAAGAACAAGCTCGGCCCGGAGCAATTTTCGCATCTCTGCCGGCCCATTGAGATATTCCGTCTCCGGTGCCGGGACCTTGTCCCGCAAGCTTTGGCCCCAATAATGCCGTGCAAAATATTCACCGAAATCGTCCATGGTCAGGTCGCGCGCTTCGAGCCACTGCTCCGTCTCCTCTGCTGTGATCAAGTCATGGTCATAGCGAAACGCCTCCACTGCGGAGTCAATGGCCGCATCATCCATCTCGGCGTCGCCGGATTGGTTCTCACACTCCACGCAGTGAAGCAGTTCTTTCCAGATAGACTGAAGCTCGCCGCGGAAAAATGCCGCGTCGATCACATCCTGGTCCGTATAAAAATCGTCTCCACAGGTGAAGACGGCGGCACCCTCCTCTACAACGGGCTGACTTTCTGGTTCTGGCACGAGCCGGATGTCTTACTCTATAAGCCCTTGAAAAGTCGAGCCTACAATGCGCTTTTTGGCCCAATTTTGAGGCATTAGAGGCATTTTGAGGCCGCTACGTGTAATTCTGGTTCACCGCTCACTCCAATCGAGCACGATTTTGCCAGAGTTGCCCGATTTCATGAGCTCGATCCCTTCTTTGAATTGCGTGTAGGGAAAGCGGTGGGTAATGACTGGCGAGATGTCGAGACCGCTTTGAATCATGGCGGTCATTTTGTACCAGGTTTCGTACATCTCGCGCCCGTAAATGCCTTTGATGGTGAGAGCGCTGAATACAACCGTGTTCCAATCGATCGCTGCGCTGCCGGGCATGATACCGAGCAACGCAATTTTGCCGCCGTGAAACATGTTCGGCAGAATGTCGGTGAAAGCCTTCGGGTTGCCGGACATTTCCAACGCCACATCGAACCCTTCCTTCATACCCAGCTTTTTCATCGCGTCGGATAATTTTTCCGTGCGGACATCGACCCCGACAGTGGCCGGGGCCATTTTACGGGCCAGATCGAGACGATACGGATTGATGTCGGTGATCACGACGTGACGCGCGCCCGCTTTTTTGCAAATCGGCACGGCCATGCAACCGATGGGACCTGCGCCCGTGATGAGGACGTCTTCGCCGACGAGATCGAACGAGAGGGCAGTATGGACAGCGTTACCCAATGGGTCGAAACAGGAAAGGACATCGAGTGGGATCGACGGATCAGCGTGCCAGACGTTTGATTGCGGGATTGCGACGTACTCGGCCCAAGCGCCATTGCGATTCACGCCCACGCCTTGCGTGTTTGGACAAAGATGACGGCGCCCAGCCAGGCAATTGCGGCAATGTCCGCACGTAATGTGCCCTTCGCCGGTGACGAGATCGCCCTTGGCAAAACCTTTCACGCGATTTCCGACAAGATCGACAATTCCCACGAACTCGTGGCCTATGGTCATCGGCACCGGGATCGTTTTCTGCGACCACTCGTCCCAGTTGTATATATGTACGTCGGTCCCGCAGATCGAAGTTTTGAGCACGCGAATAAGCACGTCGTCGTCACCGACCTGGGGAACGGGAACTTCCTCGAGCCAAAGTCCCGGCTCCCGCTTGCTCTTCACCACCGCCTTCATCGTCTTCTGCATGAGCAGAAAGTATCCACAGATTTCACAGATTCACACAGATTCATCAGGAAGAGTTCCAAAATAAATCGGCGGAAATCTGCGTAATCTGTGGACAAACTTCTTCGTCGTCGGGAAAATGAATTGAATGCCCGTGACGCTTGAGCAAGCCGCGCCGAAAGCGCCCATTACTCGTTCGGTTTTCGTTCTTCGATT